>DASQIQ010000065.1:0-9480 GCA_035631495.1 Micropepsaceae bacterium | reverse complement strand
TCCCGACTTTCGTACCGGTAACACTAGCACGGTTTGGAACGGGCCCTCGGAAAGTCTGCAAAACAGCCGCGGCCGGATGACCCCGCCGGTTCTCATATTGCCGGCCTCCTGTGCTAGGTTTTCGCCCGAGCATGACCAGGCCTTGCAGGACATCATGAGGGTAGGGAAACCAGGATGAAAGCGGTGCCATTTCTTGCTGCGATCGCATGCAGCGCAACATTCATCGCAAGTGCGGCGCAGCAGACTGCGCCCGTGGCCAATCGCGACTCGATCGCGACCCTGGTCTCACGGCTCGACCTGGAACGCTACAAGGCGACGATTCTGGGCCTCACCCAATTCGGCGACCGGCGCCAGGGCACGGCACGCAACCGGGCGGCCATCGATTGGATCGAGACTCAGCTTAAGAGCTATGGCTGCGCGACCGAACGACTGAAATATGAATATCTGGAGCCGGGGCGCACAGGAAGCGAACCACGCGTCGAAGTGGCGAGCCCGGCCAATGGCAGCGAGCCCGAACGCACGCTCGGCGGGGGGCGCGGCAGATATCGGCGCAATCCCACCTACCTGAACGGCGATCCGAACAAACAGCCCGATCCGAAACTGCGCGCGCTCGACACCCCGCCCGCCGTGCCAGGGCCTCGCGAGGAGGTCTACTGCACCAAGGTTGGTAAGACGCATCCCGACGAAATGTACATCGTCTCGGCGCACATGGACGGGCACGGCTGGGGGGAAGCTGCCAATGACAACGGTTCCGGCACGGCACTCGTCATGGAGTTGGCGCGCATCCTGAGCAGGCCCGATGTCGTGACCGAGCGCACGATCCGTTTCGCGCTCTGGAACAATGAGGAGACCGGGCATCAGGGTTCGCGCGCCTATGTCGAGCAGCGGCGCGCATTGCAGGGCAGGGAGAACCCGGCCGGTTCGGGCAAATATCCCGAACCGAAATGGCTCGGCATGATCCAGCACGACATGATGCTGTTCGACCATGGCGCTCCGCGGGCCGATGGAAGCATCAGTAAAGAGCAGCGCCCTGAAGCCGACATCAACATCGAATTCCAGTCCAAGGCGAAATTCGCCTCCGAAGCGAACACGCTTGCCTGGGCCATCGAAGCGGCGAATGAGAAATACGCGAGTGATTATCCCGCGGTCATCGGCAGTCACATGACCAATACCGATTCGGTGGATTTCGAGGACGTGGTCGCATCGGTGTCTTTGCGTGAAAACGAGCGGGGCACACAGATCGGCAGCGGCTGGGATCCCCATTGGCACCAGCCGACGGATGTGTACGCGACGTTTTCGGACAAGGATTTTCGGCTTGGCCTGAATGCCGCGCAAACCACGCTCGCCGCGGTGGCACAGCTTGCAGGCGCTGCTATCGGGAAATAGTCGGACAAAGCCAATGCCTGGAGGCGCGCAGAGGGAGTCGATGGATCAGAGCGCGTTGCTTCGAGCCTTTGAGCATTTCAAGGCGGGCCGAATGGAGCCGGCCGCGGCATTGCTGCGGGAATTCCTTGGCGTCTTCCCGTTGGATGGTCCTGCCAACCATCTTCTGGGTGGAATCTATTACCGGCAGGGAAGGCATGTCGCCGCGAGCGAACATTTGGCACGGGCATGTTCGTCGCCGGGCGCGACGGCGGAGATGTTCAACAATCACGGCGCTGTGCTGAAGGCACTGGGCAATCCCGCGGGCGCAGCCGCGGCCTACCGCAGCGCGCTTGCGCTCGATCCCGATTACGCCGACGCGCTCAACAATCTCGGCGTCATCTATCGCATGCAGGGAGAGCCGGCCAAGGCCATCGAGACCTTTCGCCGCGCGGCGGCATTGAAACCGGAGTTGGCCGAAGCACGCAAGAATCTGCGCACCGCCTATAACGACTTGGTTCCCGCTTGGCATTTCGCGATGGTGAATGACAAGGCGCGCAACGATGCCTATCAGGCCGCGATCACGCGGCTCGTGCCCGGAAGGCGCGTGCTCGAAATCGGCACGGGGACGGGACTTCTCGCCATGATGGCGGCAAGAGCCGGCGCCAAGAGCGTCATCACCTGCGAGGCGGTTGCACCCATTGCGGATACGGCGCGCGAGATCATTGCGCTCAATGGCCTTCAAGACCGAATCACCGTCATTGCGCGCCATTCGACGGATCTTGCGGTTGGCCGAGGGCTCGCCGAGCGAGCCGAGGTGCTCATCACCGAAACCTTTTCGAGCGATGTTCTCAGCGAAGGCGTCCTTCAGACGATCGAGCACGCCTATCAGCAGCTTCTGACCACCGATGGCGTCGTCATTCCGCGAGCTGCGGCGGCCAGGGCCTATCTCATTGGTGGCGCCGAGATCGAAGGGATGCTCTTTGCCGGGCCGCTAAACGGCTTCGATCTTTCACCATTCAACGAATTCGCGCCGCCTCTTCTCGCGACCAGCTTGAGCAGCGTTGCCCATGATGTCTTGTCGGACGATTTCGAACTCTTCAAGTTCGACCTTCGGGCCAAGTCATTCCCGATGGAAAACCGCGTCCTCGACGTAAGGGCAACCAAGAGCGGCGTCGCGGCGGGACTTGTGCAATGGATCCTTCTCGATCTCGATGGTGTCACCCAATACGAAAACCGGCCCTCGTCCGGTCCTCACGCGGAGAGTCATTGGACGCAAATTCTTCACCGCTTTCCTCGGCCCCTATCGGTTGAGGCAGGCAGAACGATGCGCCTTGCCGTGCAGCACAACCGTCAACAAATTTCGATCGATCTGGCGGAATAGGATTTCGCCCACTGACGCTTTGGGATTCCGGAGCACCTGCAAATCGCGTCCGCTGCAGCGCGCGAAATGCGCAAGATTGTAGGGGAGCGCCCTACAGAAAATCTGGCACAACCTGATACAGAATCTGTACAACTTGGACCGGCAATCGGGGGCATCAACAAAACGGAATCTGGGCTTCTCGCCGGAGGAATAATTTCCCATCCGGTGGCAAGCCGAGCACAACGTTGCACAGCATCAGCGCGTGCAACGCGATCGAGCATTCGTCTTAACGTTGGCGCGGATGGGGTTCGGCGCGCCGTCTAAAAATCCCGGGGGGGAAACATGAATTCGAAAACATGCAAGCTGACGACGCTTTTGAGTTCGGCATCGTTCTTGACCTTGGTCAATGCGATGAGCGCGCAGGCCCAACAGGTCGCGCAGGCACAGGTTGCGCAGGCGGCGCCCATGGAAGTGCCGGAACAGGTGCTGATCACCGGTTCGCTGATTCACGGCACCGCGGCGGTCGGCGTGCCCGTGACCAATCTCAGCACGCAGGATTTCGCACAAACGGGATCGCTGACAACCGCAGACCTGTTCAGGACGATTCCGGCGGCGAACGTCACGCCGGGCCCTGTCGGGACTCTCGCCAACAACAACATCGGTAAGCAGACACGCGTCAATATTCGCAATCTGGATCCGAACGACGGTACGCGCAGCCTCATGATGGTGGACGGTTATCGCTTCCCGCCTCAAGGCGAGGCGGACTGCACGATCGATCCCTCGATCATTCCGGCAATCGCGCTTGATCGCATCGACATTCTGGTGGACGGCGCGTCCGCGACTTATGGCTCCGATGCCATCGCCGGCGTGATCAATATCATCCTGAAACGAGGATTTGAGGGCGCCATCACACAGCTGCGCACTTCGCTGCAGAAGGGCAAGGAAAACTATCAGGCCTCGCAATTGTGGGGGCGGACCTGGGACGGCGGCGACATCACGCTGAGCTATGAATGGGCCGACAGCTCCCCGCTCCGCGGAAACAAGGTTCCCAACTTCACGCTCGACTTCACCCCATGGGGACTGGACAACAGGACTCCGATCCGTTCGTCCATTCCAGGGACGCTCTCGGTGGGTAATCCGACGCAGCCTGCGGCGCTTGGCCTGGGCACCGGGGGAGCCAATGCGTTGGGCCGCAATTGCACCAATTGCTGGGCAGTGCCCGCCGGCACGGGTGCGCCCTTCAACGGCGCTCTCAACGGTGGTCTCGGACCCACGGCGCCCTTCAGTGCTTCGACGCTGAATTGGTCAACCTTTGCCGTTCCCGCAAACGGGGGTGCGACGAATCCGGCGGCTGGTACCGCGAACGAATTCAACCCCTATACGATCGCCTGGTACGACGCGTCGCAGCAGCGCAATTCCTCGGTGATGACGGTTGATCAGCGCTTGACGAAGAACATTTCCTTCTTCGGCGAAGGTTTCTACAGCAATCGCCGCGCGCAATATTTGAACCCTTCCAATCTCAGCCCGTCGTCTTCCAACGATCTGAGCGTGCAGGTACCGACGTTCAACCCGTATTATCCCACCAGCGGCGCGCCGAACAATCTGAAAGTCAATTACAATATCGCGCTCGAGCGTCCCTCCCTGACATCGGCCACCGAATTGGCGGACCGCTATTTGGGGGGGCTGAACATCGATCTGCCGGGAGGCTGGTCGGGGAAGGTCTATTTTTCGGAGACCTTTGACAACACTGTAGACCGCGTTGAAGACGTCAACGCGAATGCGGTCTCCGCGGCGTTGGGTTGGACGATAGCGTCGGGGCTCGCGGCTGGCACTGCGCCGGCGATCGCATCATGGACCAGGCCGGCGACCGTACCCTATTTGAACTTGTTCTGTGACGCCCGCACGATTCAATGCAATTCGCCGACCACGCTCAGTTATGTGACCGGTGCACGCAGCTTCACCTCCGATTATTGGATCAATGAGAAGGGCATAACGTTCGACGGTCCTCTCTTCTCCTTACCGGCCGGAGAGGTGAAGGCGGCAGTCGGCGCCAATTACACGGTCCACACGTTCTTCTTTAAGGTCTACGACAGCACAAGCTCTCCGTCACTTCTGGTTCCCACGTTCACCGATGCGAGGCATAAGACGGTCTGGGCGACTTTCGCGCAGATCAATGTGCCGGTGATCGGAGACGCCAACGCCCTTCCCGGCGTCCGCAAATTGGATCTGGAAGGATCGTGGCGCCACGACCAGTACAACGATGTCGGCGGCACCAGCAACCCGAAGCTGGCCTTCAACTGGGAGGTCTCGGAGGATCTCGGGGTGACGCTCAGGGGAGCCTGGGGCACCTCGTTCCGCGCCCCGACTTTTGCCGAAGAGTCCGGTTTGGTGAAGAACGCCATTGCGGGCTGGAATTCGACACTTTTCCCTCAAGCCTCGACCATCAGCGTGAATTGCGGCGCCGATGCACAATCCATGGCCGGAAGGTTGACCAACCCCGGCCCGGGATTCATCGGCTGGAACGGGGTCGGCTCCAACGGGGGGACGGCGGGTGTCGCGTGCGGCACCGCCGCGCAACCCGTGGGCCTGGCTCTGCTCGGGGCATCCGGCACCGCGATCAACTCGGGCTTCCGTCAGTACATTCATACATATGGCCAGAAGCTCAGTCCCGAGACCTCCATGAACTGGGGCTTCGGCGGAGAATTCGCGCCCACCGCATTCCTCAAAGGCCTCGATCTTCAGATGACCTGGTACCAGGTCAAGATCAATGGTGCGCTCCGCGGCTTCCCCAATCCCAATACCACTTCGGTCAACGACCCCACACTTGGCTTTGCCTACATCGTGCCGACCGACCTGGCCAAAGCGGGCGTGGATGTCGCAGGTTGCAGCAACAACAACACACCCACGGCTTGTCCGGAATTCGAGGCGATGGTGAATAAGCTCCTCGCCGATGGCAGAAATCCGGTGAATCCGCAAATTGCCACATCTGTGCTCTGGATCAATGATGGCGCCACGGCCAATAACGGCTTCATCCAGATGCAGGGCATCGACTTCACCGCCAGTTACGATCTGGACCTGGGCGATCTTGGCGCCTGGAATGCCGGTATCACCGGCACCTATTACCTGCATCAAAATGGCGCCAATAACTCAAGCGAGGCGACCAACCCCGCGGCTGCTATCGTTCAAGACTTGTTCCATACCAATCTTGGGAGTGTTGGCGGAGTCGCTCAGAACGGGGTCGAATCCCTGCCGAGATTGCGTTACCGGGCGCGTCTGGGTTGGAGCAACGGTCCTTGGTCGGTAACCGGCTTCATGGATTATCAATCGCATTTCTTCCACACGCAGAACGCTCCGCCGAACGTGAATTTCCAATGCGTGGCGGCAGGCGGCACAGTGGGCGGCGGAACCTTCCCCTGCTTGATCACCAACTACAACAACATCGAGCCGTCCTATTACACGTTCGATCTCTCGGTCGGCTATGACACCGGCGACGACCCCGCGAACACATATCTGAAGCATCTCGGCATTCAGCTGGTGGTGCAGGACCTGTTGGACCGGCATCCGGCGTTCGAATACCGCATTGGCACGGGCGCGGGTAACCCGGCCGCATTCGATATCTCGAAAAACGATTCCGGGCGGACGATTGGCCTGATTTTGACCAAGACCTGGTAGGAACAGACAAGAACTTACGGCGCGCCGGGGATCGCGAAGCTTTCAGGGCGATCGCCCCGGCGCTGCCGCGCCCACATCTCGCTGTACGCCGCTTCAAGATTGCGGGTTATCCGCGCCGTATCGAACAGCGGCATCGTCTCGCGATTCCTCGCGAGCGTCGCCTTGATCCCCGAGAGGAGGACGGGATTTCGCGCGAGTTCGCAGGCTTGCGATTCATATTGCGCGCGCGACAGTGTGATCAGTTCCGGCATGTGAATCGCGTTAAGCAGGCTCGCGGCAACGCGTCCGGCGAAGGCCTTGCCCAGCCTGGTCAACACCGGCACACCCGCCCACAGGGCATCGCTTGCCGTTGTGTGAGCCCCATAGGGGAGCGTGTCGAGGACGAGATCCGCCAATTTCAATCGCGCCAGATGGTCCTCAAGGGGCATGCGCTTTGCGAAGACGAGGCGCTCGGGCGCAACGCCACGCTCTTTGGCTTCAGAGCGCAAATTGGCGATTGCGCAAGGATGTTCCTCCAAGAGCCAAAACACGCTGCCCTCAACCTTTGAGAGAATGCTCATCCAGATGCCGAACGTCTCCGGCATGATCTTGTGGTTGCCGTTGAAACAGCAGAAAACGAATGAATTTTCCGGCAATCCCGCCTCGGCGCGCGTGAACGCGCGCGCTCCGATGCGTCGCCGCGAGTCATTGCACTGATAGGTATCGGGCAAATAGACGATCTGTTCGGAATAAAACCCGCGATCCTCCTCCGGGACGACGGTGGGATCGGCAATCAGATAATCGATATAATTCGCGCCCATGGTGCCGGGATAGCCGAGATAATGGACCTGAACCGGGGCTACACGGTGGGCAAGAATCCCGGGACGCGCGCCTCCCGTATAGCCTTTCAGGTCGACAGCAATATCCACCTCGAGATCGCGCAGCATCGCAGCGACCGCGGCGTCGTTGGCTTCCCGCACATCCACGAAGCGCGTGAACGCCTTCTCAAGGCGCGCGCGCATTTCGCCATTGTCGTTCGGCGCGTAAGAGATGCCAAAAATCTCGAAGCGCTGCCGATCATGATGCTCGAATACGCCGGCGATCAGGAAGGGTATGGCATGCGCAAAAAAATCTCCGGATAGATAGGCCAAGCGTATTTTCTCATGGCGGTAACGCTCGCCGCGCCATAGCGGGGCAGGGGAAGCTGGATGGGACTCCTGCGCCAAAATGCGCGCGCATTGCAATTGCTCCGCTGGGGAATCGGAAATCGCCAAATGCCCGAAAGGATGAATGGCGCGTTGTCCGGCGCTCAAAGCTGCGGCGATGTCCCGTCGCGCTTCATCCAAGCCGCGCCAGTCGCAGATATGCAAGCGCACATGCATCGCAAGCCCGCGTGCCAGCGGATAATTGGGATCGATCGCCAGCAGCGCCTCGGTGTCGCGGCTCGCCTCCTCGTATCGCTTCAAATGCGAAAGCAGGCTGGCGCGATTGTAGAGCGAGACGGAATCGCGCGGCGCCAGCCGCAAGGCCTCATCAAAGCTCGCGAGCGCTTCCTCTTCATGGTTCAACCGCGCCAGCGCGCTGCCCCGTCCCCGCCACGCGGCCGCATCGCCTCGCCGGAGCGAGAGCGCGCGATCGAAATCGCTGAAGGCATCCTCATAACGCTGCAAGTTGTGGAGCAAGACGCCACGGCTATTCAATGCTTCCAAATGATCCGGCGAGATCGTCAGCGCGCGATTGTAGCTTGACAACGCCTCAGCAGGATTTTGCAAAGCGAGCAGCGTATCCGCGCGGCGGCAGAGCAGTGCAATGTTGGAGGGCTGCAGGTTCAGCGCCGCATCATAGTCTGTCAGGGCCTCTCCATGACGCCCTTGCAGTGCCAGTGTTATGCCACGATGTTCGAGCGCCTCGGCATAATCGGGCCTAAGGACCAGCGCCCGGTCCAAATCCGCCTCCGCGGCGCCATAATTCGCAGCCGTGATTCGCGCAACGGCGCGGTTGTGCCAGGCTTCTGCGTAACCGGGTTCCAGGGCCAGTGCGCGATCATAGCTTTGCACCGCATCCTCGACGCGCCCGCTCTCGAGCAGCATATTGCCGCGATTGTTCCAGCTGGGCGCGTGATCGGGCCGGAGCGCGAGCAGTCTGTCGAGCAGCGCAATCGCTTCCGTCTGCCGTTCCATCTGCTGCAGCGCGGTTGCGTGCGTGGACAAAGCCGCGATGGAATTTGGATTGAGCGCCACGGCTTCGCAAAGAACCTGTTCGCCCTCTTGAACACGGCCATTTTGGAGATGGAGCAATCCAAGAAACAGCAAGGCGTCGAAATGCTTGGGATTGCCGTCAAGGATTTTCCTGTAGGCAAGGGCGGCTTCCACAAACCGCCCCTCCTGATGGAGGGCATAGGCTTCGACCAGCCTTGCATCGCTCATGGCGCGAGTGGCCGCCGCGCCTCGATCGGCATTCGCGGCAGACTTTCTATGCGATGCAACACCTGCCTCCCTCTAGTGTGGTGGATTTGAAGTTCCTAAGATTTCCATGGCATCCGCGGTTAGGAACTTCAAATCCGAGAACCACACTAGATTCAATAAATTACTAGTGTGGCTTGAATCCGAAATTCACCCAGAGCGTTGCCCAAGCACTCGCGAATTTCGGATTCGCCACACTGGCGTCACCAACCATGACGGCGCGAAAATCATCGCGCAAGCGTCCGGATGTCGCTTTTCGGCTTTCAACACCAACAACGCTCGGAAATATTCGTCCTTTGTGCCGCTTCCTTAACCGAGAACGACATTCACCCGGTGCGTTTTGCCGTCGTCCGTCAAGGGAATCCGCAGCGCTTTTGGCTCGATGTCCAAGCCGTCCAGGGTGGCGCGCGCGATCCCATGTCCGGCCCCGGCGGGATTTTGAACAATGATCTCATACAAGGTCCGCCCGTGGCGAAAGGCGATTTCGAAACCGGGCCATGCTCGCGGTATGCAAGGATTAAGCGCCAGAGTCGCCCCTTGGATTCGCAACCCCAGCAGTCCTTCCAGCGTAGCGCGATACATCCAGGCCGCCGAACCCGTATACCACGTCCAGCCGCCGCGCCCGACATAAGGGGGCTCACT
>DASQIQ010000064.1:0-5783 GCA_035631495.1 Micropepsaceae bacterium | reverse complement strand
CCGCCGCGATAGCGGCCCGCGCCGCCGCTGTCGGGGCGCAGACCATGTTGCTCGATCAGAAACGGATATTTGATCTCCTGCAATTCGATCGGTGTGTTGCGGACATCGCCCTGGCAGATCGAGACGCTGGCGGATTCGCCGTCCTCCTGGGGACGTCCGCCCCAGCCGCCGCCGAAGATATTCAGCAGCAGAAACCGGCTGCCATCATCCTCGCGGAAGCCGAAAAAGGAGCAGCCGCCCATGTCGCCTTTGTGCGCGGCCGGCACTCTGTCGGGAATGGCGGGCGCCAGGGCCTTCAGAATCGTATCGACGACGGTGGGAAGCGCGATGCTCCATAGGCCCAAGGCCGCCGGTGGCTTTGCGCTCAGCATCGTGCCTTCGGGAAGAATGACTTCGAGGGGGCGGAAACATCCCTCATCGACGTCGAGATCCGGCGAGGTCAGCGCCTTGAAGGCGACGCGCGCCGCAGCGATGCCGCCAGATCGCCCAGAATTCAAGGGACTCGCCACTTGTTTGTGCATCTGGCTGAAGTCGACAATCATGGTCGAGCCTTTGACGATGACTTTGACCTTGATCCGCAAGCGGACATTGAGATTGCGTCCGTCATTGTCGAGGAAACTTTCCGCTTCGTATTCGCCGTCGGGAATGGTTTCGACCACCCGGCGGGCCGCCGCTTCCGCCTGATCCCAGACCACCGCGATGCAGTCTTCCACGGTCTCGCGTCCATAACGGCTCAGCAGCTCCGCATAGCGCTGCGCGCCCATCTGACAGGCGGCGACCTGGGCTCTGAGATCGCCGAGGCTCGCATCGGGAAAGCGGATATTGTCGCGCAAGATCTGCCAAAGCGTCTCGTTGCGCTTTCCCTCCTCGTAGATCTTAAGCGAGCGGAGCTGCAAACCTTCTCCGTAGATCTCCGTGGTGGCGCTTGAGCCGAAGCCCTGCCGCATGCCGCCGATGTCGACCCAATGGGCGCGATTGGCGGCAAATCCCACGAGTTCTCCCTCGTGAAAACACGGCGCGTAGATCACGACATTGTTCAGATGCTGGCCGCACACGCCGCCGTGATTCATCACCACGATGTCGCCTGGCTTGAAACCGTCGAGACCGTATCGCTGAATGCCGTCTTCCACCGCGGGCCCGAGGTCGGCAAGGAAGATCGGCAGTCCGCCGCGATTCTGCGAGATCATCCGCCCCTTCACGTCGAGCAGGCCGCAGCAATAATCGCGCACTTCGTAGATCATCATGTTGTAAGCGGATTTGGCGAGCACGTTCGCCATTTCATCCGCATAGGCGACGACGGCATTGCGCACGACTTCGACGGTAATGGGGTGAGCTTTGGTCACGAAGGGCCCTCTTGTCCGATGCTGATGGTCAAATGTCCGGCGGCAGTGATGGAGGCTGCGTCACCGGGATGGATGAGTGTGGTCGCATTGGGCTCTTCGATGATCGCGGGGCCCTCGATGCTCGTGCCGGCGGGCAGGCTTGGCCGCCAGAGGATGCGGGTCTTCAGCGGCCGGTCCGGATCGTCGAAAATGACCTCTCGCGTCGATTCTTCGATTCCGCCCTCGGCGAGCCAGGGTTCATTCAGCCAGCGTTCGGCCAAATTGTCCTCGCGTGCCGCCGTAACGGTCAGACGGAGGCTGACGATTTCCATCGATTCGTCAGGTGCGGATTGGCTGAAGCGTTTGGCGTGCTCGGCGTGGAACAGTTTGCGCAAGGGTAGAAGATCGCCGGTCAGCCATTTCGGGCCGCTCACCGGGATGGGAATGGTGTGTTCCTGACCGACGTAACGCAGATTGGCATAGAAGGCAAAATCGGCCGTGGTCTTTGCGATGCCATCGCGCGCGATTCGGTCCTCGCCGACCTTGGTGAGTTCGCTAAATACCGCTTCGACCGCCGGCGCCTTGAGCGAACCAAGCCTGCCGATCAGGGTACGGACGAAATCCTGTCGCCACGAGGCCATCAGCATTCCGAGCGCCGAGAATGTTCCTGGCAGTTTGGGAACAACCACTCTTGGAATGAAAATCTCACGCGCGATGGCGCCGGAGTGCAACGGCCCGCCGCCGCCGAAGGCGATCAAGGCCGTATCGCGGGGATCGACGCCCTTGTTGACCGAGACCGCGCGCACCGCCAGCGACATCGCGCTGTCGGCGATGCGGATGATGCCGAGCGCTGCGTCGCGCACACTCAAATGCAGTGGGTCGGCGATTTTCTCCCTTATGGCGCGCTCGGCGGCCGCCACATCGAGCGGCATATTGCCGTTCAGGAAGCGCCGCGGATTGATCCGTCCAAGGACCAAATTCGCGTCGGTCACCACCGGGTCCACATTGCCCTTGCCGTAGCAGGCAGGTCCGGGGTCTGCGCCCGCGCTTTGCGGGCCGACATGGATTCCGCCATTGGCATCGACCCAGGCGATGGAGCCGCCGCCGGCCCCCACCTCGACAATGTCGACGACAGGGAGCTGCATCGGCTGACCGCTCGCCTGACCGCCGATCACATAGCCCTCCTCGATGGCGGGCGCGCCGTTGGTGATCAGGCTTGTCTTGGCGGTGGTTCCCCCCATGTCGAAGCCGATGCAGCGTTCCAGGCCCAGATCAAGCGCCAGACGGCCCGCCCCGATCATGCCTGCGACAGGCCCGGACTCCATCATGGAAACGGGCTGCTCCTGCGCAAGCGTGATGGACATCACGCCGCCATTGGACCGCATCATCTGGATTTTGCCTTGAAAGCGCTCGGCGCGGAGATAGGTCTCGAGTCTGCGAAGATAGGCCTGCACGCGTGGACCGACATAGGCGTTGAGCGCCGTCGTCGAGGTGCGTTCATATTCGCGGTACTCGCGCAGGATCTCGTGCGAAAGGGTGACGAACACATCGGGCATTGCCTGGCGCAACATCTCGCCGATGCGCCGCTCATGCGCAGGATTTGCATAAGCGTGGAGGAGGCATATCGCCACCGCCTCGACCCGGCGCTTGCGCAGCGTGACGGCCAATTCCTCGACGGCCGCTTCGTCGAGGCGAGTCAAAACCTCGCCGCGCGCATTGATCCGCTCCGGAACCTCGAAGGTCAAATCGCGCGCCACCAATGGCTTCGGACGATGAAAGAAAAGATTGAATGCCTCGATGCGATTGCCGCGCCCGATCGCATAGACATCCCGGAACCCTTTGGTGGTGACAAGCGCGGTGCGGGCGCCCTTGCGCTCGAGAACCGTGTTGATCGCGACTGTCGATCCGTGAAGCACTTCGGACAGGTTTGCGCTATCGACTTTCGCCAGATCGAGCGTGTCGGCGACCCCTTGCGTCGGATCGGCTGGAACGGTGGAGGCTTTGGACGTGACGATTCGGCCGTCGATGCAGCCCACGAGATCCGTGAAAGTTCCCCCAATATCGACGCCCACAAGATTCATAAACTCTCCCGGTGATGCACGATGCTCAATCTTTCCAGCGCGTGAAGCGGCGCTCGATTTTCCTGACGATCTCATTCAATCCAATCGCCATGATGGCGAGTGTGCCGATAAGAGCGAAGAGCGGCGCCGGGTCGAATGTCTCGGCAAAGAGTCTGGTGAAATAGCCGACTCCGGCCGTGGATACATAGAGCTCCGCGAGGATGACGCCGAGCAAGGTCATGGTCATCGCCAGGCGAAGGCCGGTGAAGAAGCTCGCCACCATATGGGGGAACGTTACGTTGCGGATGATATCGCTCGGCCGCGCGCCCATGGATCGGGCGGCCCTGAGCAGAAGCGGGTTCACGTTCCTCATCCCCGCCACGACGTTGACCAGGATGGGGAATACGCCGTGGCTGAAACCGAAGGCGATTTTGGCTGCGGGTCCGATGCCGAAGCCGAGCGTGAACAGAGGCAGCAGAATGACCTGCGGAATCGCATAGAGCAGCAGGATGATCGGAAACAGGCTGCGCCGGCTCAGACTCGTCGAGCCGATGGCGAGCCCCAAGGCAAGCCCAACCACGACCGCCAAAGCATAGGCGGATACCACCTCGAACAACGTCAGCATGATGGCGCTGCGGATCGCTGCATCGGACAAGATGTCGGAGAACAATGCGCGCGCAATCGAAGTTGGCGGTGCGATCAGTTCGGAATTCCCGGCAAGCCGCGCCCAGAACTCCCATATTACCAAGGCACCGAACACGAGCAGCCTTCTCGTCCAGACGGTCTGCGCGGCGTGGCTGAATTGCCGGCGAGATTGGCGCGCCATCGCGCGGGTTTGCGGTATTTCGGTTTGGATCAGACTCACGGCCGCCTCCCGTCAGTGCCCGCGCATGCGGTTTTCGATTCCCGACACCAGCGTATTCAGCATCAGGGCGCTCGCGATCACGACGACGATCCAGGCATACATGCGCGCCGGCTCCATCAATTCGGCGGCAAGCGCAATGTTGCGCCCGACGCCCGATACCGACGAGATGGTTTCGCCTCCGAGCACGGAAGCGAAGCAGATGAAGAACCCGATTCGCAGGCCCATCAGGATCACCGGGAACGCCGCCGGGAAGAGCACGTGGCGAAACGTGCCAAACGATGAGAGCCCCATGGACCGGGCGGCGTTCAAATAGTGGCGGTTCACGCCTGCAAGCCCCGCGATCGTGTTCAATGCGATCGGGAAGAGGCCATAGGCGGCGCCATAGGCCACCTTGGAAGCTGGCCCAATCCCGAACAACAGGATGAACAGCGGAAAGAACAAGGTGATCGGGATGGCAAAAAAACCGCTGACCATGGGTTCCAGGACTTGGGTGAGAAAGCGCGATCGCGTCACCAGGTAACCGGTCAGGATTCCTACTGCGACCGCGATTCCGTAGGCCTCGCCGATCGTCCTCAGTGTGGTCGCGACCGCCGACCAGAACTGATCTGTCTGCACCAAGCCGATGAAAGCCCGCCAGACCGCTTCCATCGGCGGCACGAACAAAGGGCTGACGGCGCCGGTACGCCCTATGACGAACCAAGCTCCCATCAGACTCGCAAGGAAGGCGAATTGAATTGCACGCGCCGGCAGTTGAGAGGTTTCCTTCATCACCCTCTCTCCCGGCCGCTCTCGGCCGCCACCAGGGCTTGTCGAATCTCGTCGTGCAGCGCCGCGTAGCATTGATTGCGCAACTCGCTGAAGCGTGGTTGGAGCATGAAGGCGGGCATCCGCGGATGCGGCTCGTTGACGTCGATGATGGCTTTGATCTGTCCTGGCCTTGCGGTCATCAGCGCGATCCGGTCCGACAGAAAGACGGCTTCGGCCAGGCTGTGCGTGACGAAAATGATGGTCTTTCCGGCTTCGGCCAGCAATATCGAGAGATCTTCGCCGAGCACCAAGCGGCTCTGCTCGTCGAGCGCGGCGAAAGGTTCATCCATCAAGAGAATCTCGGTTCCGGTGGAGAGGCCGCGGGCGAGATTGACGCGTTGGCGCATGCCGACGGAAAGCTGGCCCGGGTAATGATCGATGAAGTCGGCCATGCCCACGGATTTCAGCGCGTTGACGGTACGATCCCGCCATTCGGAGCGCGCGATTCCGCGATATTTAAAATTGATGCCGAAATTCTCGGCCACATTGTACCAGGGGAACAGCGTGCTCTCCTGGAACACGAATGCGATCTTGTCAGGTCGCGCACCGTGAACCATGGTGTCATGGACCATGACGGTTCCTTCGGTCGGCGAAATGAGGCCCCCGATGATGCTGAGGAGCGTGCTCTTTCCACAGCCCGACGGTCCGAGCAGGCACAGGAATTCACCGCGCCTTATGTCCAGCGACACATTGTCGAGGGCAATCACCGCTTGCGGAGCACCCGGCTCC
>DASQIQ010000063.1:0-13241 GCA_035631495.1 Micropepsaceae bacterium | reverse complement strand
TATCCGCACTTCGGCCATGCACGGCTCGGCGAGGATTCTTGCCATCGAGCCTGATGCCCTGAACGAGCGGTTGGCCCAGGGCCAGGTCGGCGTCGTGGCGGGTTTTCAGGGGATAGCCCCCGACAACCGGATTTCCACGCTTGGCCGGGGCGGTTCGGACACCAGCGCGGTGGCGCTTGCCGCCGCGCTGAAGGCGGATATTTGCGACATCTACACCGATGTAGACGGCGTTTACACGACCGATCCGCGCATCGTTTCTCGCGCGAGACGGCTGGAAAAGATCGCCTATGAGGAGATGCTGGAAATGGCCTCGTTGGGGGCCAAGGTCCTGCAGACGCGCTCGGTCGAGATGGCAATGGTTCATCGTGTGCCCGTCCGTGTGTTATCGACGTTCGATGCCGACAATGGCGGCACGCTTGTATGCGACGAGGAAGACATCGTGGAAAAGAACCCCGTCACGGGAATTGCCTATACGCGCGACGAAGCCAAGATCACGCTTCTTCGGATTCCCGACCAGCCTGGTGTCGCCGCGGCCATTTTCGGCCCGCTGGCCGATGCGGGCGTCAATGTCGACATGATCGTGCAAAACGTGTCGGAGGATGGCCGCCGCACAGACCTCACTTTTACCGTCTCGCGGGCGGAGCTTGACCGCGCGCTGGACGCGATCCGCAATGCGGCGCCTCAGATCGGCTACAAGGATCTCATCTCGGACCCGGGCGTGGCGAAGGTCTCGATCATCGGTATCGGCATGCGGGCCCATCCCGGCGTTGCCCAGACCATGTTTCAGACGCTGGCCCAGAAGGGCATTAATATCCAAGTCATCTCGACATCCGAGATTAAAGTCAGCGTGCTGATCGCCGAGGATTATGTCGAGCTTGCGGTACGCGCGCTGCATTCCGCTTACGATCTCGACGCGGCATGATCTATGCTAATGCGGATGCCACGAGCGGCGCTGAGAAGGCGGACTGGACGTTCGGAGGAAACGGCTAGTGTGGTGAATTTGAAGTTCCTAAGATCAGCATGGCATCCGCGTTTAGGAGCTTCAAATTCGAGAACCACACTAGAATCAATAGATTGCTAGTGTGGCTTTGAATCCGAAATTCGCTCGGGATGCTGCTCCAGGTATGGCGAATTTCGGATTCGCCACACTAGCGGCAAAGGTGACCAAGGTTTGAGCAAACTGATCCAAATCCGACGTTCGGCAGGAAAGGCCCCCTAATGCCGCCGCAGCTCGTAGCCGGCGGCCCCAGGGTTCTTCTGCGCCGCCTGCGCGAGATCATGGCGGAGCGGCAGAGCGCTCAGACACGCCTCGACAAGCTCGTCTCGGTGATCGCGGCCAATATGGTCGCGGAAGTGTGCTCGATCTATCTGCGCCGGGCCGGTGGTGCGCTGGAGCTTTTCGCCACCGAAGGATTGAACCGTGAAGCCGTCCATCGCACGCGATTGAAGGCGGGCGAGGGGCTGGTCGGCCTGGTCGCGGAAAGCGCGGCGCCCTTGAACCTCTCCGATGCACCGGAGCATCCAAGCTTCTCCTACCGGCCTGAGACCGGCGAAGATCCATTCCGTTCATTCCTTGGCGTGCCCATCGTGCGCGGCGATTCCGTCTTCGGTGTGCTCACGGTGCAGAATCGCACCGCGCGCCATTATGACGAAGAGGAAGAGGAAGCCCTCGCCACCATCGCCATGGTGCTGGCCGAAGTGGTGGCGCAGGGAACTCTCGTCGATCTTGCCGAGATCGATGAGGCGGAGCTGTCGCCTACGCGGCCGGCGATCTTCCACGGCGAATGCCTCACCGAGGGTCTGGCGATCGGCGTCGTGTTCCTGCATCAGCCCCGTGTCCGGGTCGACCGCATGATCGCCGACGACGCCGCCGCCGAGCTGCAGCGTCTCGAGGGTGCGTTGGAAGAGGTCCGCATCGCGGTCGATGCCATGCTCGAATCATCCGAGCTCGACCTTGCCGGCGAAACGCGCGAGGTCATCGAAGCCTATCGTCTGTTCGCGCATGACCAGGGTTGGCGGCAGCGCCTGACGGATGCGGTGCGCTCGGGGCTTACCGCCGAAGCCGCCGTGGAACGCGTGCAGGACGAGACGCGCGCGCGTATCAACCGCACCAACGATCCGTATTTGCGCGAACGCCTGCATGATTTCGACGATTTGGCGCGCAGGCTCATGCGTCATCTGGCCAGGTCCGGCGGCACGGAGAGCGAGGGTCTGCCGGATCATGCGATTGTGGTCGCGCGCACCATGGGTCCCGCCGAGTTGCTCGATTACGGCCGCAACCGGATAACGGCGCTGGTGGTGGAGGAAGCCTCGCAAACCTCGCACATCGCCATCGTCGCGCGTTCGCTCAGCATTCCGCTGGTGGGCGGCGCAGAAGGCGTCGCCGATGCGGCACGTGGAGGCGATCGCATCGTCGTCGATGCCGAAACCGGCGAAGTGCACTTGCGCCCGCAAAACGAAATTATCGTGGCGTTCCAGGCCAAACAGGCGCTGCTGGCGCAGCGGGTGGCGCGCTTTGCAGCGATCCGCGGCGAGCCCGCGGTGACGCGGGACGGCGTGCGGATCAGCCTGAACATGAATGCCGGGTTGTTGTTGGACCTGCCCCATCTTGCCCAATCGGGCGCCGACGGGATCGGGCTCTTCCGTACCGAGCTGCAATTCATGATCGGCGCCAACATGCCGCGCCTGAAGGATCAGATCGAATTCTACCGGCAGGTCTATGATGCCGCGCTGGGCAAACCGGTGGTTTTTCGTACCCTCGATCTGGGCGGCGACAAGGTTCCAAGCTATGGCCGCACAGTGCGCGAGGAGAACCCCGCCTTGGGCTGGCGGGCCTTGCGCATCGCGCTCGATCGCCCGGCGCTGCTGCGCTACCAGGTGCGGGCTCTGATCACGGCGGCAAATGGCAGGCGCCTGCGCCTGCTTCTGCCGATGGTCAGCGAGGTTGCGGAATTCGAAGTGGCGCGCATGCAAATCGGCCGCGAGCTCGAACGCGCCCGCCGTGTCGGTTTGGCTTTGCCCGAAGAGCTCGAACTTGGCGCCATGGTGGAAGTTCCCTCCCTTCTGTTTGAGCTCAAGCAGATTCTGGCGGCGGCGGATTTCATCTCCATCGGCTCCAATGACCTGCTGCAATTCATCTTTGCCGCGGACCGCACCAATCCGGTGGTGGCCAAGCGCTACGACACGCTGTCCCCCGCGGTGCTCAGTCTGATGCGTCACCTCGCACAAGGCGGACGAGAGGCCGGCCGCAGCTCGGAAATCTCAAATTGCGGCGAGATTGCCGGCCGGCCGTTGGAGGCCATGGCGCTTGTCGGTTTGGGCATAACCTCACTGTCGATGCAGGCCTCGATGATCGGGCCGGTCAAGATGATGATTCGCAATCTCGACACGCGCACGCTCAAACCCGTGATCGAGCGGCTATGCGGGACCCGTGCGGCGAGCACTCGCGCGGAACTCATCGATTTTGCCGGGTCCCATGGCGTTCCCATCGGGCGTTAGTTTCGACAAGGCCCAAATTTGATTCATTTGGGACCAGGAAAATATGCGCATTACCTGGCGGTCTTGCGGCGGTTGTGGCGGAGGCAGGCTTCTGGTTTAATCGCACGACTCGGGCCCAGGCGGCTTAACGCCTGGGATTGCGGGCATTTAACGCCTGGGCCGGGGCAATACAGCAGGCGACATGCCAAAAGTCACACGACTTACCCTCGATCAAGGCGGCGGGCTCGAACGGCGCCGTCTGCATTTGCGTGAAATATCGGACGATTCGGATGCCCCTTTGGAAACCGTGGGCCAGGATTTGCGCAAGGCGCGGCAGCGCAAGGGCGAAGATCTGGCGCAAATCTCCAGCGTTCTGAAGATTCGCAAGGATTATCTGGACGCCCTGGAGGAGAGCAAATTCGAAGCGATTCCCGGGCGTGCATACATCATCGGCTTTATTCGTGCCTACGCCCAATATCTGGGCTTGGACCCGAATGAGTGCATCGACCGGGTGAAGAGGGAAATTGCCGGACGTGGCGACGGCAGAGAGGGCAATGTGGAGGTTTCCTCGCCGCGCGAGCGAAAGCTGCCGCCAGGGGGAATGTGGTTGGCGATTTTTCTGCTGATTGCCGTGCTCTACGGGGCCTATTATTTGTTCGTCGGCGTCAACCGCATGGCATCGCCGAGTGTCGCTCCGGTGCCGGCGCGCTTAGCGGCTCAGGCCGGGCTTGCATCCAATGCGCTCCGGCCGGCGGAAGCACCTGCCGGCGCCCAACAGGCTCCGGCTCCAAACGTCCCGCTGCCACCAGGGCTCAAATACGGTACCCAGAACGCCGGCTCCCGCCTTACGCTGGTTGCTCACAGACTCACGCGCGTGCTGATCCAGGGCCCGAACAATACGCTGCTGCTGAACCGTCTCCTGCAACCTGGCGATTCTTATCTGGTACCCAATATGAGCGGGGCGACATTATCCACACCGGACGCAGGCGCAGTGGAATTGATCCTCGACGGCGGTTCGTTAGGTTATGCCGGCAAGGACGGCGTCGTGGCGGAGGGCCTGTCTCTCAATCCGCAAGACGTCATCGACCATCAGGGGCATGGATGAGCATTCGGCCTTACCGCGACATCATGCGGCGAAAATCGCGCAAGATCCGCGTTGGCTCGGTGGAAGTCGGCGGCGATGCGCCGATCTCCGTACAGTCGATGACCAACACCCTGACCTCCGATGCGCGCGATACCATCGCACAGATCAAGCGCCTCGAGGACGCCGGCGCCGACATCGTGCGGGTCTCATGCCCCGATGAAGAATCGACTGCTGCTCTAAGGACAATCGTCAACGCCTCGCGCGTGCCTATCGTGGCCGACATTCACTTCCACTACAAACGGGCCATTGAGGCCGCCAAGGCGGGCGCGGCTTGCCTGCGCATCAACCCCGGCAATATCGGCGGGAAAGAGCGCGTGAGAGAGGTCGTGCAGGCAGCCAAGGATCATGGCTGCTCGATGCGGATCGGGGTAAATGCGGGATCTTTGGAACGCGATCTGCTCGAGCAGTTTGGCGAGCCCTGTCCGGAAGCCATGGTCGAAAGCGCGCTTCGCCATATGCGTCTGCTCGAGGAAAACGATTTCTTCGAGTTCAAGGTCAGCGTGAAGGCCTCCGATGTCTTCCTCGCCGTTGCCGCCTATCAGCAGCTGGCGGAGATTTGCGATTATCCGCTGCATCTTGGCATCACCGAAGCGGGCGGGATGATTCCGGGAACGGTGAAGTCCTCCATCGGCATGGGGATGCTGCTGTGGTCCGGCATCGGCGATACCATCAGGGTGTCGCTCTCCGCCGAACCGGAGGAGGAAATCCGCGTCGGGTTCGATCTCTTGAAATCGCTCGGGCTGCGTCATCGCGGCGTCAATATCGTTTCCTGTCCATCCTGCGCGCGCCAAGGCTTCAACGTCATCAAGACGGTGGAAGTTCTGGAAGACCGCCTGAAGCACATCGCCACGCCAATGTCGCTGTCCATCATCGGCTGCGTGGTCAATGGGCCGGGCGAAGCACGCGAAACCGATATCGGGTTTACCGGCGGCGGCGCCGGCGCCGGCATGATCTATCTCAACGGCAAGCCCGTCTACAAACTCGACAACAAGGCGCTCGTCGATCACATCGTCGAGCTGTGCGAGAAAAAAGCCGCCGAGATCGAGGCCAGCCGCAACGCCCTCGAACCGGCCCAGTAGCGATGCATTCGATGTCATGGTTGCGCGCGGCATTCCCGCGAGGCCCTAGTGTCGTGGTTTCGAAGTTCGCCACATCATCGATATCGGGCGCCGGGCGAACTTCGAAACCAAAACGACACTAGGGATCAATAGGTTGCTAGTGTCCCTTTGGATTCCGAAATTCGCAAAAAGGCTGATATCGAGATGTTGCGAATTTCGGAATCGGGACACTAGGCAATGATCCCCCAGGCCAAACTCGAACGGGTGCTGGACCGTTTTAACGCGATCGAAGCGCAGCTCTCGTCGGGTCATTCCACCGACTTCGTGAAATTGTCCAAGGAGCATGCGCAGCTTTCCCCCGTGGTGAAGGCCATCCGCGCCTACAAGGACACGCGGCTGGCGCTCGAAGGCAATGAGTCGCTGCTTGCCGATCCGGCGACGGATGCCGAGTTGAAGGCGCTGGCGAATGAAGAAGCGCAAGCCTTGCGCGAACGTTTCGGCATCCAGGAGCGCGACGTTCAATTGCTGCTGCTGCCGAAGGATTCGGCGGACAATTCCAGCGCGATAGTGGAAATTCGCGCCGGCACGGGCGGTGAAGAAGCCTCGCTCTTCGCCGGCGATCTCCTCAAGATGTACACGCGCTATGGCCAATTGCAGGGCTGGAAGACCGATCTTCTATCGCTCAGCGAATCCGATCTTGGCGGGGTGAGGGAAGCCGTCCTCGATATCGAAGGGGAGGGCGCCTATGCCAAACTCAAATTTGAATCCGGGGTTCACCGGGTGCAGCGCGTGCCGGTGACGGAAAGCTCGGGACGCATTCACACCTCGGCAGCAACGGTTGCCGTGCTGCCGGAACCCGAAGATGTCGATGTGGAGGTCGCGGACAAGGATCTGCGCATCGATGTCTATCGTGCCAGCGGCGCTGGCGGGCAGCACGTCAACAAGACCGAATCGGCGGTGCGCATCACCCACCTTCCCACCGGCATCGTGGTTGCGATGCAGGAGGAGAAATCCCAGCACAAGAATAAAGCCAAGGCGATGAAGATCCTCAAAGCGCGGATCTTCGAAGCCGAACGCGAGCGCCAGGCGAGCGCCCGGGCTGCCCAACGCAAAGGGCTCGTGGGCTCGGGCGATCGCTCCGAACGCATTCGCACCTACAATTTCCCGCAAGGGCGCGTCTCCGATCACCGCATCAACCTCACGCTTTACAAATTGGACCGCATTCTTTCGGGCGACGACCTCTCGGAAATCGTCGATGCGCTGATCACCGAGGATCAGGCGAGCCGGCTTGCGGCCGAAGAAACGGATGCCTCGTGAGCGAAAGCGAGGCCGCGGACATTCTCGCGGGCGCCACCCAACGCTTGCGCGTGGCGGGTGTGGAATCGCCCAGGCGCGAAGCGCGGCTGCTGCTTGCTCATGTGCTGGGGCTCAGGCCGGAGGAAATCGTTTCGGGGAAATTTTCGCTGCAGGGCGGTCAGTTTCGAGGCCGTTTCGAAGGGGCGCTGGCGCGCCGGGCTGCGCGCGAACCCCTCGCCTACATCACTGGACGAAAGGAATTCTGGAGTCTCGATTTCGAAGTCGGCCCGAGCGTTCTCATACCCCGGCCGGAATCTGAAATCATGGTTGAGGAAGCCTTAAAGCGCTTTCCCGATATCAACGCGCCGCTGCGCGTGGCCGATCTCGGCACCGGCTCTGGCTGCCTTCTGCTTGCCTTTCTGTCGGAACGTCCCGAAGCCCAGGGTCTCGGTGTCGACATTTCAGAGGAGGCGCTCGTGATAGCCAGGCGCAATGCTGCGAATTTGGGCTTGGACCGCCGAACCCAATTTCTGCGGAACGACTGGATGAGCACGCTTTCCGGAACCTGCGAGGTCATTTTTATCAATCCGCCCTATATCATAGAAGGCGAACTGGATGGGTTGGCCCCCGAGGTGAGCCGGTACGAGCCGAGGGCAGCGCTGGACGGTGGGCCTGACGGGCTTTGCGCCTATCGCCGCATCGCGGGGTCGCTGGTCCAGCGACTGGCCCCAAAAGGGCGCGTATTCCTGGAGGTCGGTCAGGGGCAGGCTGGGCCCGTCCAGCGCATTTTTTCGGAAAATGGGCTAAACATCGAGGGAACCGTTTTGGATCTCGCTGGTATTCCTCGCTGCCTGGTTGTGATCGCAAGTCCGTGAAAGATTGTGGTCAAAAAAGAATTGGCAATCGGGGCTTGAAGCGGCTAGGTTCGGGTTACTGGGGAATACGAAGGGTTCCGGCCGCCGCCTAAAGGCGCTGAGTCGGAGGAAGCGCGGAAATAAGCGCCGTCCTTCGTGACATGTGAGCTCGAAAAACGCGCAGACCATAAGATTGGGCGACGTTGCGCGCGTGCGAGCAAGGACAATGTGCTTGGATATGACATCTCAGAATCGCAACTGGCGGGCCATTTCTTTGCGCGGCACGGCCGCCTGTTCGGCCGCGCGAAATAGTGGTTACACCACGATAGAGGGGCATCCGTGAAACGTTCACGAGGACGCGGCCGGCGACCGCAAAACAATCATAACAGGGCTTTTGACTCGACCGGGCCCGACGTCAAGATTCGCGGCACCGCGGCGCATGTCTATGAGAAATATCTGCAGCTCGCGCGCGATGCCGGTTCGGCCGGGGACCGCGTCATGGCCGAAAATTATCTTCAGCACGCCGAACATTATTATCGCATCCTCATGGCGCAGGGGCCCCAGGTGAACCAGCCTGGTTTTGGCGGGACCGGCCAGCAGCCCAATGGCGGCGGCGGCGATGGGCGCCCGCCGAACGGGGGTGAGCAGCCTTCCTATCCCCAGCAGGTGACGAGCGCCCCTTCCTTCAGTCTGGCTGAGGCCGACGACGACATGGAAGAGGGTGACGAGGCGGCCTAGCCAGCGTTTCCGTCCCTTGTCTTGATCGATATCAACGCCACATAAAGCGTGATGCGGTCTATTCAGGCCGCGGGCGCGTTTCTGTGCCTTTTTGGCAGAGACGGGCTGAAGGAGCGTCGATATGGATTTTGAGAAATTTACCGAACGTACACGTGGCTTTATTGAATCGGCCCAAGGCCTCGCGCTGCGCTCCAATCACCAGCAGCTGACCCCGGAACATCTCTTGAAGGTCCTTCTCGACGACGAGGAGGGCATGGCGTCCAACCTCATCAAATCGGCCGCGGGAAGGCCCGAAGAGGTGCGCCAGCAGACAGAAATTGCGCTGGCGAAGCTTCCCAAAGTCCAGGGCGGAAGCGGGCAGGTATACCTCGCACCCGCAACCGCGCGCGCATTCGACCAGGCCCAGGAATTGGCCAAGAAAGCCGGCGATTCCTACGTCACGGCCGAACGCCTCCTGCAAGCGCTCGCCATGACGCCGAGCGCCGCCGCCGATGCACTGAAGAAAGCCGGCGTGACCGCCCAGGCCCTCAACAAGGCGATCGAGGACTTACGCCAGGGCCGCACAGCGGATTCGGCGACGGCCGAGAATTCCTACGAGGCGCTGAAGAAATATGCGCGGGACCTGACCGAAGTGGCGCGCGCCGGGAAACTCGATCCGGTGATCGGCCGCGACGAGGAAATCCGCCGCACGATTCAGGTGCTGGCGCGCCGCACCAAGAACAATCCCGTCCTCATCGGAGAGCCCGGAGTCGGCAAGACCGCCATCGTGGAAGGGCTGGCGATTCGCATCGTCAATGGCGACGTTCCCGAATCCCTGCGGGACAAGCGGCTGATGGCGCTGGATATGGGCTCGCTCATTGCCGGTGCGAAATTCCGCGGTGAATTCGAGGAGCGGCTCAAGGCCGTGCTCTCCGAAATCACCGCTTCGGCGGGGAAGGTGATCGTTTTCATTGACGAGCTTCACACGCTTGTCGGTGCGGGTAAGGCGGAAGGCGCAATGGATGCCTCCAATCTGCTCAAGCCGGCCCTGGCACGCGGCGAGCTGCATTGCATCGGCGCCACCACGCTCGACGAATACCGCAAGCATGTGGAGAAGGATGCGGCCCTTGCGCGCCGCTTCCAGCCGGTCTTTGTGTCGGAGCCTTCCGTCGCCGACACGATCTCCATCCTGCGTGGGCTCAAGGAGAAATACGAGCTCCATCACGGTGTTCGCATCACCGATGGAGCGATTGTCGCCGCCGCCACCCTGTCGAACCGCTACATCACCGATCGCTTCCTCCCCGACAAGGCGATCGATCTCATTGACGAAGCCGGCGCCCGCTTGCGTATGCAGGTGGATTCCAAGCCTGAAGAATTGGACGAACTCGATCGCCGCATCATCCAGCTCAAGATCGAGCGCGAAGCCCTGAAGAAGGAAACCGACAAGGCGTCCAAAGAGCGCTTGGAAAAATTGCAGCTCGAACTCGCCGAGCTGGAAGAAAAATCGCGCGCACTGACCACGCGCTGGTCCGAGGAGAAGAAGGCGCTGCAAAGCGTGCAGAAGCTCAAGGAAGACCTCGACAAGGCCAGACAGGAGCTTGAGATCGCGCAGCGCAAGGGCAATCTCGCGCGCGCCGGCGAGCTCGCCTATGGCGTCATCCCCGCTCTGGAACGCAAGCTCAAACAGGCCGAGGAAATGGGCAACGAGCGCCTGGTCAATGAGGCCGTGACCGAGGAGCACATTGCCGGCGTGGTCTCGCGCTGGACCGGGATACCGGTCGACAAGATGCTTGAGGGCGAGCGCGAGAAGCTCCTGCAGATGGAGAAGTCCCTGGATGCCCGCGTCGTGGGACAGGACGAAGCGGTGCGGGCGGTTTCGAACGCCGTTCGCCGCGCCCGGGCGGGGCTGCAGGATCCCAATCGCCCCATCGGTTCTTTCCTCTTCTTGGGGCCGACGGGCGTGGGCAAAACCGAGCTCACCAAGGCGCTGGCCTCGTTCCTGTTCGATGACGACAACGCCATGGTCCGCATCGACATGTCGGAATTCATGGAGAAACATTCGGTATCGCGCCTGATCGGCGCGCCGCCGGGCTATGTCGGTTATGACGAAGGTGGCGTGCTGACCGAGGCTGTGCGTCGCCGTCCCTATCAGGTCATCCTGTTCGACGAAGTGGAGAAGGCGCACCACGATGTCTTCAACGTGCTGCTGCAGGTGCTCGACGATGGGCGCTTGACCGACGGGCAGGGCCGCACGGTCGATTTCCGCAACACCGTCATCATCCTCACCTCCAATCTGGGCTCGGAACATTTGGCCACCCAGGGGGAGGGTGAGGAATCATCCGCCGTACGCCATCAGGTGATGGCTGCGGTGCGCGCGCATTTCCGCCCCGAATTCCTCAATCGCTTGGACGAGATCATTCTCTTCCATCGCCTGACGCGGGCCGATATGGATCGGATCGTCGAGATCCAGATCGAACGGCTGATGAAGCTCTTGGCGGAGCGCAAGATCGTCATCAAGCTGGATGCCAAAGCAAAAGCCTGGCTTGCACAAACGGGCTACGATCCCGTCTACGGCGCACGGCCCTTGAAGCGCGTCATACAGCGCTCTCTGCAGGATCCCTTGGCCAAGATGATTCTCGAAGGCGAGATATCGGACGGCGAAATCGTGAAGGTCTCGGCCGGTAAGCGCGGGCTGATCATCAATGGCACCGAGGTGGAGACATCGGGCGAGCCCTTGGGGCTGATGGGCGGCAACGAACCACCCAGCCACGCCGTACACTAACGGAGCAGTCTTCCTCTCCCGTGAGGTGTTCGCGCAGCGAGCGGTGGGGGCCGAAGCAATCTTCACGGTCGGCGGATTCATCTGCACGCGCACGCGCCCATGATGTAGAATTGGGACCCGTGCGAGAAGGAGATCGCAATGGCAAAATCCGTCATTGGCTGCTCTGTTCTGGTCCTGGCCAGCCTGTTTTGTTCTGGCGCAACCACCTTACCGGCTAAGTCCGCGATTCCGACCGACTTTGCGCCCAATGCCAATGTCGGCTGGATTTCCGTGATTGCCGAGTACACGCCGCCGCCGTCCGGCCCAGGTCCTGTTGCCCGGGATCCCACCAAGCCCCATGTGACAAACGAGGAATATCGCAGGACCGGGCGGCAGCCCACGATCGCTGTCGGCGATCCCAATAGCCCCATCCTGCAGCCCTGGGCGAAAGAGCAATTGCGCAAGCACAACGAGGTCGTGCTTGCCGGCAAGGGCGGCCTTTCCCCGCAAGCGGCCTGTTGGCCGGTCGGCGTTCCCGCTTTCGATTTGCATGGCATTCATCCGCTCTTCTTTGTGCAGGGACCGAAGGAGGTTCTGATGATCTGGCAGGCCGATCACCAGGTTCGTCACATCTATCTCACCGATAGACATTCGCTGAACCTCAAGCCTTCATGGTTCGGAGAATCGATCGGCCACTACGAAGGGGACGCGCTGGTCGTCGATACGATCGGCCTCAATACCAGAACCTTCGTTGACGGTTACCAGACTCCGCACAGCGAGCAGCTACACGTCGTCGAGCGTTTCCGCGTAGTCGAGGGCGGCAAGTTCATGGACGTCGACATTCATGTCGAGGATCCGGGCGCCTATACGACACCGTGGAACGCGTCCAATCGTTGGCGGCGTGTGGAGCCCGGAGTGGCCGAGAACGACGTTCCGCTTACGGAGCTTTCCTCGTCCGCAGCGGCAGGGCCCCTGCACGAAATGGCGTGCGCCGAAAATCCGGGTTCCTATTTTGGCGGAAGCATCCAGATACCGCAGGCGGTCAAGCCCGACTTCTGATAGGGTTTCGCGGTGGGGATCGCGGTTTCACACGCGGACGATGGGAACCAGCCGTGAGAATGGTGCTTGCAACGTCGGTCGTGTTCAGTCTTTGCGCCGCCGCTCTTGCCGCCCCTGCTTCAACAGCCCCTCCCATAACGGCGGTGCCGGATTTTTCCGGCTTCTGGGTCCGCGTCGGCAACCTCTGGTTCGATCCGATCCTCGACGACAATGAGGGCAAACCCATCGACCGCCTGCAGGTCGGCAGCCGTGACGCCGACAACATCTACGCCGGAGATTTCGACAATCCGATCCTGCAGCCTTGGGCGCGCGAGGTCGTCAAGAAAAACGCCGAATCGGAAATCCGCTTGGAGCATGTCTACACGGCCGACGATTCCTGCTGGCCCTCGGGCGTCCCGCAAGCCGTGAATTTGATCGGCGAGGTTCAATTCCTGCAGGCAAAGGACCGCGTTGTCATTATCTATGAGCGCGATCACCAGGTGCGCCGGGTTTGGCTTAACCGCGAACATTCCGCCAACCCGGCGCCGTCGTGGTATGGCGAATCGGTGGGGCATTACGAGGGCGATACGCTCGTCATCGACACCATCGGGCAGAAGATTCACAAAATGTCGGTCGTCGACCCATTCGGAACGCCCCACACCGACAAGATCCATGTTGTCGAACGTTATCGCTTATTCTCGAATCCCTTCGGCAAGGGTCTCGAAGTGACCGTCCGGGTCGATGATCCGGGCGCGTTCACCAAGCCGTGGAAGGGACAAGTGGAATACCAACGGGATCGCAAAGTCGATCAAATCGATGAGGTGGTCTGCGCGGAAAATAATCGCAGTTTCGCCGACGGCTCGACTTTCGGCGTAATTCCCGAAGACCAGACGCCG
>DASQIQ010000062.1:0-3743 GCA_035631495.1 Micropepsaceae bacterium | reverse complement strand
CAATGCTCCGGTTCTGACATGGGAAGATGGCTGCCGAAACTCATCGTGATGATCGCCATTGGGATCGTGGTCGCGGCCATCTTCGTGGTGACAAGGCGCGCGCCGTCCACGGAGCCCAACGTCGTCTATGTCAATCCGGGCTTCAGCACGCCCGCTCCGGCGACCCCCGCGCCATAGGCTCGGAGCCGGCGCCTTTGATGCTATAATGAATTATCGCGGCTCGCCCGCGCCCCAGGGAGGTAACGATGGCGGATAACGATGTCCCACGCCGCAGTTTTCTGAAAACCGCCGGCGCAGCCGGAACGCTTGCCGCGACCGCGCTCGCCGGCGCGTTGCCGCGCGCCGCCGAGGCACAGACGCCCCCCGCACAGCCCGTCGCGCCTGCCGCGCCCGATCCGCTGCTCACCCTCACTGCCGACGAAGCGGCCTTCTTCTCCGCCGCTTACGACACCATCATTCCCGCCGACCGCCTGTCACCTTCGGGCACCGATTGCGGCCTTGTCACCTATATCGACCGTCAGCTCGCCGGGGCCTGGGGCAATGGGGCTCGCCTCTACCGGAACGGGCCGTTCCTTCCCGCGCGACCCGAGCATGGCTATCAGCTCCCGCTGACGCCGCGCGAATATTTCGCCGCCGGCATTAGGGCCGCCAATGTCTGGTCGCGCAAAACCTATGGCAAGGATTTCGACCGTCTGTCGCAAACCGACCGCGCCGCCGCCCTCACCGCCATGGAAAAGGGCACAGCGAAGTTCGACGGCATCGACGCACAGCCTTTCTTCGAGGCGGTGCTGCAATCGGCCATGGAAGGCTTCTTCGCCGATCCCATGTATGGCGGCAATCGCAACAAGGTTTCCTGGCGCATGGTCGGCTATCCCGGCCTGCCCGCGACCTGGGCCGCCAAGGCCGAGGCCTATCGGGGCAAGAAGGTCAGCATCGAACCTCAATCCATCGCCGATTTCAGCTGAGGGCAGGACCATGGCGAGGAAACTGAAACAGGTCGATGCGGTGCTGGTCGGCATGGGCTGGACCGGCAGCATCATGGCGCGCGAGTTGACAAAGGCTGGGCTTTCCGTTGTCGGTCTGGAACGCGGCGCCAACCGCTCGCCGGCGCAGGATTTCACGCTGCCCGGTATCCGCGACGAGCTGAAATACCGCCTGCGCTTCCAGCTCATGCTGGACAATGGCACCGAGACCATCACCATGCGTCACACGCCCGACGAGGCCGCGCTTCCCATGCGCCGTTGGGGCGCGTTTCCCTTGGGCGATGGCGTCGGCGGCGCGGGCACGCATTGGAATGGCGTCACCTGGCGCAATCTCCCGAGCGAATTCGCGCTGCGCTCGCATCTCGAACAGCGATACGGCAAGAAAGCGATTCCCGCCGATCTGACGATTCAGGATTGGGGCGTCACCTATGACGAGCTCGAGCCCTATTACGAACGCTTCGAAAAATTATGCGGCACTTCGGGCAAGGCCGGCAATTTGCGCGGGCAAATTGTTGACGGGGGAAATCCTTTCGAAGGCCCGCGTGTCAGCGAGTACCCGAACAAGCCGCTGATTATGTCGCAGGCCGGGATCATCTTCACCAACGCCGCGAAGAAACTTGGTTTTCACCCCTTCCCGACGCCGTCATCGAACAACAGCGCGCCCTACACCAACATCGAAGGCCAGACGTTGGGCCAATGCCAATATTGTGGCCATTGCGAATATTTCGGCTGCGAGTCCAATTCCAAGGCCAGTCCGAACATCTGCATCATGCCGGTGCTGACGGCGGATTCGCGCTTCGAGCTTCGTTCCCACGCCTATGCGAAGAATCTCGTCTACGACAAGCGCGCCAGGAAAGTCCGCGGCGTCGTCTATATCGATCGCGAGACGGGAGAAGAGTTGGAACAGCCCGCCGATCTCGTCGTGCTCTGCGCCTATCCCTTCAACAATGTCTCACTGATGCTGACAGCCGGGATCGGCCAGCCCTATGATCCGCGCACCGGCAGAGGCGTCGTGGGTAAGAATTTCTGCCTGCAGGTGATGTCGGGCGTTCAGATTTTCGTCGAGGACGAAATCAATCCCTTCATCGGCACGGGCGTCAACCCTGCGGCAATCGATGATTTCCAAGGCGACAATTTCGATCATGCCGGTCTGGGCTTTTTCGGCGGCGGTTATCTTTATCCCTCGATCAGCGGCGGGCGCCCAATTCAGGTTCGCGCCGTTCCGCCGGGCACGCCGCGCTGGGGCTCCGCGTGGAAGGCCGCCACGACCGAATGGTACAACCACACTTTCCCGATCAGCGCGCACGGGGCGAGCTATTCCTGGCGCACCAATTATCTCGATCTCGATCCCAATTATAAGGACGCCATCGGCCGGCCCCTGGTGCGCATGACCTATAATTACACGCCCAACGATCGCAAGATGTCGCAATTCCTCACCGACAAAGCGGTGGAGATCGCCCGCGCGGCGAACGCCAAGATTGTTGGCACGCCCAATCCGCGCACCGGCGATTTCGACAACATCAGCGGCCAGTCCTCCAACCATACGGGCGGCGCGATCATGGGAACCGATCCCAAGACCAGCGTCATCAACCGCTATCTGCAGAATTGGGAAGCGAGCAATCTCTTCGTCATGGGCGGCGCGGCGTTCCCGCAAAACCCGGGCTACAATCCGACGGGAACGATTGCCGCGCTCGCCTATTGGTCGGCCAACGCGATCACGAACCAATATTTGAAGAATCCCGGCCCGCTGATGCACGCGTAAGCGTGCCTAGTGTGGTGGATTTGGAGTGTTGCCTGGGCTATTGCGAATTTCGGATTCGCCCCACTAGCGCTTCGGCCATGGCGGCGAAGACGCTGTCCCAGTCCTCGCGCTTGGGCTGACGGAAGAGCCGCATGGTCGGATACCAGGGGCTGTCGTCCCGCTCCAGCATGAAGCGCCAGTCGGGTATGTGCTTGAGCGCGACCCAGGTCGGACGGCCGAGCGCACCGGCAAGATGCGCCGCTGCCGTGTCCGAGGTGATGACGAGGTCGAGGCTTTGCATGATCGCGGCGGTATCGACGAACGCGTCCTTGCCTTCGTCGAACGCGCCCAAGGTCTCGACGGGCATGCCGGCCGGCAGATGGGCGAGCTGATCCAGACCATGCTTCTTCTGCAATGAGATGAGCCGGACGCCCGCTACGGCACCGAGCGGTTGATATTTTGCCAGGGGAATCGACCGCCCCTTGTCGATCTTGCCCAGTGGGTTGCCCTGCCAGCAAATGCCGATCCGAAAGCCCCTATCGCCAACGCGCGTGCGCCACTGTTCGACAGCCGCGCTTTCCGCGAAGACATACGGAACAGCTCCCGGAAGATCGCCGAGCGTAATGCCGAAACGTTCGGGCAGACTCATCAGCGCGCATTGAAAATCGAAACGCCGCTCGGCCTCGCAAAAATCCGTCACCTCCATATCGGCCGCGAATGGGTGGAAAAGCCGCAGCAGGCCCGGATGGCAGAGGAACGTGACCTTGGCGCCCATCGCCGCCAAGCGCGGCAGAAAACGCGCGAACTGAATCGCATCGCCCATGCCCTGCTCGGAATAGACGACGATGCTGTGTCCGCCGAGCTTTTCGCCACGCCACTCGCGCGCCTGCAGCACCGGCCGGTCGAAGCCGCAATCGGCCACCTCCCAGCGGCGTTCGAAATCGCGCCATCCGCGTTTGAAATTCCCCCGAAGAAGCAGCGCCGAGCCGCGATGGTAAATGCCTTCCGCGTAATCGGGC
>DASQIQ010000061.1:0-24464 GCA_035631495.1 Micropepsaceae bacterium | reverse complement strand
GGCTATCGTGACCTGCGTCGCTTCGTTCGCGGCGCAGATGCTGGCGCTCGTGTCGCTGCCGTTCCATCTGCAGGCCATCGGCTATTCGGCCGTCGAGACCGGCCTCTTGATCACGCCCTGGCCGCTCGCCACCGCTTTGCTGGCGCCGATTGCGGGACGTCTGTCGGATCGTTATCCAGCCGGTCTGTTGGGTCTTTTGGGATTGGCGGCATTCGCGGCGGGGCTCGCGGGGCTCGCGCTGTTGCCGGAGCGCGTTGGAACGTTCGACATTGTGTGGCGCATGGCGCTCGCGGGCGCGGGTTTCGGCCTTTATCAATCGCCCAACAACCGGGCGATGCAGGCGGCAGCGCCGCGGCCGCGCAGCGGCGGCGCTTCGGGCATGCAGAGCATGGCGCGGCTGGTCGGACAAACAATCGGCGCCTCGCTGACGGCGCTTCTGTTCCATCGCCTCGCCGGCGGCGGAGCGATCGCCGCGATCTGGCTTGGCGCCGGCTTGGGTCTTTTAGGCGGCCTCGTCAGCGCGCTGCGCCTGACCGATCTGCCGCAGCCTCTTAAAAGCGGCTAGCGGCCGCGATAGAGGAATTGCGCATCGCCGCCGGCTTCCGCGAGTTCGGCGAGGATATGGTGATGCGGCGACAAATGGCAGACAGGATCGGCGGCGCGCGCATCGCCCAGAAGCGCAAAGGCCTGGCAGCGGCAACCGCCGAAATCGCGCTCGCGATAGGCGCAAGTCACGCATGGCTCCTTCATCCATGACGTGCCGCGAAACGCCATGAAGGCCGGGGATGATTCCCAGATTTCGGCGAGCGGATGATCGCGCACATTCCAGAACTCGAGTCCCGGAATGGTTTCGGCCGCATGACACGGGAGCACGCGCCCCGAAGGCGTCACATTCAGCGAACGCTTGCCCCAACCGCCCATGCAGGCCTTTGGATATTTCGCGAAATAATCGGGCGTCACCGCGTCGATGACGATGCGGCCATGATAGTCGCGCCGCAATCCCTCAATCTGGGCAACGGCGGCTTGGGCATCTGCCCGCGCAGGCATCAGCGCCGCGCGATAGGCCATCGCCCAGCCGTAATATTGCACATGCGCGATCTCGATGCGCTGCGCGCCAAGCTGGAGCGCATGTTCGATCATTTGAGGGATGCGCGTGATGTTGTGCTTGTGGATGACAGCGTTGACCGTGAGACGAACGCCCGCCTTGGTGACCGCACGGGCGAGCGCGACTTTGCGCACATAGGCACCGTCATAACCCGCGACACGGTCGGCTTCGGCGGGCTCGCTGTCCTGGATGGAAATCTGCACGTGATCAAGGCCCGCATCGACGAGCGCTTGAAGGCGCGGCTCCGTCACGCCGACCGCCGAGGTAATGAGGTTGGTATAGAGCCCCGCATCATGGGCGGACTTGGTAATCGCTTCGAGGTCGCGACGCGACGCGGGTTCGCCACCCGAGAGATGCACCTGCAGCACGCCCATGGCGCCTGCTTCGCGCATCACGCGAGCCCAGGTTTCGGTATCGAGTTCGCTCGCGCGGCCTTCGAGCTGCAGCGGATTGGAGCAATAGGGGCAGGCGAGCGGACAGCGATGCGTCAGCTCGGCCAGGAGCCCGAGCGGTGCTGCAATCGCGTTCACGGTGCGACGTCCAGCATGCGCTTGTCGGCGAGCGTCTGGAGCAGCTTGACGATGTCGGTCAGGATGCGTTCGCGCGGCGCCTTATAGGCGGCGGCGAATTCATCGGCCATCTCGGCGATGCTGATACTGCCGTCGCAGCGTTTGAGAATGACCGCTGCGATGCCGTCCGCCTTGAACACGCGTTCAGGCGCGACGAGCACGGTGCCTTGCGCGGGATTCTCCGTCAGCCGCACGCCGCGTGGCAGCACGGGCTTGGATTCCGGCGTGATAATGAGCGTCTCGCTCATCAGGCCTCCGGCACGAAGGCGCCCGGCGGAATGTGGCCCGGCGTCACATAGGCGTGCATCAACGCGTCCAGCATCGCCCATAATACATCGCATTTGAAGGCGAGCGCGCCGATCACGAGATCCTGTTCGGCGCGCGTCTTGGCGTTTCGCTTCACATAATCGAGCGCGTAGTCGGCGTCGCGCGAGGCCTGCGGCGGGCGCTTGTCGAAATAGGCGAGCGCGTCCTTGGTGATGAAATCGTACCCAGCGAGCATGCCCGCCATGCGCTCGCCAATGATCACGGGCGAAAAAAGCTCGGTGAGACAGGAGGCGACCGCCTCGAGCAGCGTCTTCTCGCGCACGAAATGCACATAGGCATCGACCGCGTAGCGTGTACCGGGCAGCAGACCCTTCAGCGACGACACGTAATCACGGTCCAGGCCCAGAGCGGATGTGAGGCGAAGCCAACGCTCGATGCCGCCTTCCCCTTCGGCAGAACCGTCATGGTCGATAAGCCGCTCGCGCCAGGCGCGCCGGAGCGCGGAATCGTCGGCGCGTGCAATCAGGCTCGCATCCTTCAACGGGATCATCGCCTGGTAATAGTAGCGATTGAGCGCCCAGGCCTGAACCTGACCCTTGCTGCACTTGCCGCCATGGAGGAGCCCGTGGAAGGGATGAAGGCGGTGATAGCGTTTGGCGCCAAGCTCGCGCAACTGCCATTCCAGTTCCTCGGGCGTCAGCAGCGTCACAGCGCGATCTCCATGCCATCATAGGCGACCTCCCAACCGGCCGCGCGCACCGTCTCATATTCCGGCGAACCGTCGATCAGGATGGGATTGGTGTTGTTGATGTGCAGATAAACACGCCGCGCCTTGCCACTAAGCGCGTTGATCGAACCACCCTCGCCGGTGATCGGCATGTGGCCCATGCGCCGTCCGGTCTTGGTGCCCGCGCTCATGCGGATCATCTCATCGTCGGTGAACAGCGTGCCGTCGAAGAAGACCAGATCGGCTTTCGCAATTCGCGCCTGCACGGCCGCGGGCAGAGACGCCGCGCCCGGAATGACGACGATGGAATGTCCGTCTTTGCGCAATTCGAGACCGGTATTGAATTCCTCCGGCCGGTCTATAGCAGCGTTCTCGAGGTAGAGTGGCACCTTGCCGGGCACGGCGAACAATTGTCCCTCCACGCCGCCGGGGAGTGCAAACCAGTGCTCGAGTCGGACGGGCTCGCGGTGCACGCTCTCCGGGTTGAGCGCAGAGAACAAGGTGTTCTCGAAAATCGTCGTGAGCACGCGCTCGGGTCCGACAAGCGTGAAATTCTGGCGCTCGCGAAGCGAGAGAAGACCGGCAACCTGATCGATTTCGGCGCCGGTCAAAACCACGGCAGCGATCGGGCTGTCGCGCATGCCGGCGCGCGGTTGAAGCGCTGGCGTCGCGCGAATCTGCGCGGTCAGATCGGGAGAGCCGTTGACGAGAACCCAGTCGGAACTATTGCCGGAAACCGCGATGCTCGCTTGTGTACGAGCACGCGCACACGCGTCCCCGGCCCAAGCGAGCTGGCAACACGCGCAACGACAATTCCACTGAGGAAAACCGCCCCCCGCCGCCGCACCAAGAACGATGGCGCGAAGCGAATTGGGCAGAATTAGAACTCCGCCGGAGCGTAGGAGTTGATTTCCATGCCGATGCAGATTTCAACGAGTTCGGGCGTATTCCAAGCCATGCGGCGCTCCTATCAAGAGGCTTCGCTTCTAACGTAACAAGTCCAACACGAATCGCGTCCTGGCGCAAGATCCGGCAGTTTTTGCCCACTGCGGACAAATCAACCTGTAGTAGTGTTCGCTATTGGCTCTACTACAGGAAAAACTGGCATCCTGCGTCCAATGAAGACTCTGAGGTGTCATGGCCCGCAACAGCGGGCCATCCAGGCGATCACAAGTTCCATTCGCCGCGCAGACGCGCGGCTGCTGGATGGCCCTGTCAAGGCAGGGCCATGACAAGCCTACGCCGCCGCTTTGCGCGCGGCGACCACGGTTTCGGCCAGTTTCCCGCTGAGTTCGGCCAGATGGTCGAACTTCATCTCAAACGTGCCCACGCCCTGGGTCAAGGAACGCAGCTCCACGATCAGGTCGTGCAACTCCGACTGCGGGATCTCCGCTTCCACTGTGTCCCAGCCCAGCCAGCCCTCGCGGGCGTCGAAACCGAGAATGCGGCCTCTTCGCGTCGCGATCACCCCATTGGCGCTCGCGGTGGATTCCGACGGCACGTGAATCTTCACATGCATGATCGGCTCCAACAGGACAGGTGCGCAATTGGGCATGCCTTCGGTCATGCCGATGCGCGCGGCAGTCTGAAAGGCCGCATCCGACGAATCCACCGTGTGATAGGAGCCATCGGTGAGGGCCACCGTAATGTCGACCACGGGAAAACCGAGCGGACCGTGCTTGAGGAAATCCACGATTCCCTTCTCGACCGAGGGAATGAAATTGCGCGGCACCACGCCGCCGGAAATGCGATCCTCGAACACGAAGCCCGAACCACGGGGCAAGGGCTTGATCTCGATGACCACATCGCCGAATTGGCCGTGGCCGCCGGTCTGGCGCTTGTGGCGCCCGCGCTGTGTAGTGGATTTCTTGATGGTCTCCTTATACGGCACTTGCGGCTTGTGGGTGTCGAGCTTCAGCCCATATTTGGATGCGAGCCTTTCCACGGCGACCTTCAGATGAATCTCGCCCTGGCCGAGCAGCACCATCTGATGCAGCTCGGCGTTCTGCTCGAAAAGCAGTGACGGATCCTCCTCGCGCAATTTGGCGATGGCCGCGGTCAGTTTCACTTCGTCCTTGCGGTCCGAAGCGGCAATGGCGAGGCCATAAACGGGGGTGAGCGTTTCGCTTTTGATCTTCAGCTTCGCGCCGCTTTTGGTGCCGGTGAGCGTTTCACCCGTAATAACCTCTTCGAGCCGGCCCAGCGCAACGGTATCGCCGGGGCCCGCCTCGTTGAGCTTGATTTGCGCTTCGCCGCGCAGCGCGAACAGCCCGCCGACGCGCGTATCCGCGCCCTGGTGATAGAGCACGGCGCTGTCTTTGACATGTCCGGATAGGACTCGGACCAAGCTCAACTTGCCGCCATGAGCCGTGTGGTAGGTCTTCAGCACATGCGCAACCGTGTCGTTGCCCGTGACACCCACCCTGGCGCGGACGGCAGAGACATCGGGGACTTCATGACGCAGCATCTTCAGCAGCCTGCGGATACCGTTGTCTCCGAGCGCCGAACCGATAAGGACGGGCACGATCAGTCCCTGCTGGAGATCGCGCTCCAAGTCCTGAAAGATTTCGTCGCGCGGAGGAGGAATATCGGAGAGCAGTTCTTCCATCAGATGCTCGTCGTAATCGGCGAGCTTCTCCAGCATCTGGAAGCGGGCTTCGGTCTCGCGGGCTTTGATCTCGTCGGTCATGTCGATCAGCTCGGAGGCCGCGTGCTCGCGATAGACATAGGCGCGCTCGAGCGCCAGATCGATAAATCCCGTGGCGATCTCGTTCTTCCAGATCGGAATCTGACGTATCACGAGAGGCTTGGGCGCCACCCGCTGCAGGGTTGCCAGAAGCTCGCGAAGCGCACCTGTCGCTTTGTCGATCTTGTTGACGAACAGCGCGTGCGGGATCGCGAGATCGGCCAGACGCTTGAGATAGGGTTGCAGCATGGCGGCCTTGTGGGCCTCGGGTTCGCACACGACGATGGCCGCGTCGATCCCGGGGAGCACATTCGACGTCTCCTGCAGGAATTCGATCGAGCCGGGACAGTCAAGGAAGGTGAAGGATTCATCGAGATAGCGCGTGGTCGCGCAATTCATCTCGACGCTCATCTGGCGGTGACGGGCTTCGGGCGATGAATCGCCGACCGTATTGCCGGCCGGGACCGAGCCCTTGCGCTGGATGGCACCCGTTACCGACAGGATGCTTTCCAAAAGCGTGGTCTTGCCTGATCCGTAAGGTCCCACCAGGGCCACGCAACGTGGCCCACTTCCTCCATTCTTTCTTGGCATGACTGCCTCCCTTTGTCCCCCACGCCCCATGCTCGCGCCAATCCGGGGGGGAAGGCAAGACGGTAGCGGCCCCTATCGCGGGGCCGTGTTCGGAGAGGCGAAAATATATTGCTGGACGTCGGGATTCCCCCGCCGCCACATCACATTGTCCAGGAAATAATGGTGAATGTTGATGAAGATGTAGAACATGAAGAGAAATAGGCTCGGACCGAATACGCGCTTGTCATAGGGAAAGATGGCATCGATGAAGCGCGGGACGCCCATGAAGCCCAGAAAGCCGAGAAGCACGCCCACTCCGATAAAGATGGCGAGATTGGACCACACGCCTGGGCGAAACACGCGGTTCATGATCGAGGGACGGGCCGCCATGTGCGGTTGCGAGCCAGCATTGATCTGGTAGCGCCAGACGACGGCAAGATATTGCAGCGAGTGGAACGTCGGTACGACCACCAACACCAGCGGGTTCACCCGCACGAAGATCATCCAAAGGTAGAGCGTCGTGAGATAGGCGATGATCCCGTTCCACGGAAGCGCCCCGCGCGTTTCGCGCCAGCGCTGGAAGAGGACGAAGAGCACAGCCAGCGTGGTGAGGATCACGACCACGATGGAGGCGACATAGAATGGCGTCGGGATGGGCAAGGAAAAATAGGTGAAGCCGAGATACCATGTGCCGGTGGACAGCGCGTGATTCAAGCCAAGCCAGGTCACCATCCAGCAAGCATAGCCATTAAGCCGCAAAATGGTCTTGGCGCGGTCCGAAAACATCAAACGCTTCTGCACGGAATCCACGATCAGGATGCCGTAGCCCTGTTTCACGTAATGCCAGCCGACCAGGAAGAACATCAGATTGGCGCCATAGGCCAGGACCCGTGGTCTGCCGCTCAGCGCGGCGGCGCCGAGAAAAGCGATCAGCGCGGCGGGCACAACAATCCCGGCGACGACGTAGCGCAGACGCAAGGGGCGCGGATAGGACGCGCCGAAAGCTTTGGCGGCGAAGTTCCGGTAGAACATCTGATAGGAATGGGCGAAATGCGGCTGGTTGATCGCCGTCATCAGAACGGTGACCAGTACGATTTGCTGAGTGGTCGGGATACCCCTGGGCAAGAACAGCGCGATCAACCCACAGACGATGAGCGAGCCGCCTCCGAGGGTCAGGAAGTCAACGACCGGCCCGAAGAGATAGCCTGGGCGACGGCCTCGGGTAGATCTGGCAGCAGGAACAAAGTTTTGAGCAATAACATCGGCTTGGGTCGTGTCGGTCATGGCGACGGCATCTTAGGCTGAAAACAGGGGCCGCATAGTAACGCGCAAGGCCCGGTTTGGGAGACCTTGTCCTGGTTTTAATCTTGCCGCGTATCTCGGCGGCGCGTCCTCAGCGCAGATTGCCGCAGAAGCGCTGGATGCGGCCGCAGGCATCCTCGAGCACGTCGTTCGAAGTGGCATAAGAGATACGGAAGAAAGGCGACAAGCCGAAAGCGGCGCCATGCACGACGGCGACGCCCTCCTCCTCCAGAAGCGAATTGGCGAAATCTTCGTCGCTCCGGATCGTGGTTCCGTTGGGGGTTTTCAGCCCGATCATCTTCTTGATCGAGGGATAGACATAGAACGCACCTTCCGGAACCGGACATTCGATGCAGGAGGTCTGGTTCAGCATCGAGACGACGAGGTCTCGCCGGCCCTCGAAAACCTTTTGGAATTTCGGAATGAAATCCTGCGGCCCGTTCAACGCCTCCACGCTCGCCCATTGCGAGATCGAGGTCGCGTTTGTGGCCGATTGCGATTGCAGCTTCGCCATGGCAGCGATCAGAGGCAGGGGGGCGGCGCAGTAGCCGATGCGCCAGCCTGTCATGGCGTAGGCTTTGGAGACACCATTCATGGTGAGCGTACGCTCGTAGAGCCCCGGCTCGACCTCAACGACCGTGTGGAACTTGAATCCGCCATAGACCAGATGCTCATACATGTCGTCGGTGAGCATCCAGACTTGCGGGTGCCGCATTAACACGTCCGTGAGCGCCTTCAATTGCTCGCGCGCGTAGCAGGCACCGCTTGGATTCGACGGCTGGTTGAAGATGATCCATTTCGTCTTGGGTGTGATCGCCCGCTCCAAGGCTTCGGGCGTCAGGCGGAAACCATCTTCCAGTCGGGTCTCGACCACGACGGGCTTGGCCCCCGCGAGCAGGACAATGTCGGGATAACTCACCCAATAGGGCGCGGGCACGATGACCTCATCGCCTTCGTTCAAAGTCGCCATCATCGCATTGTAGATGATGGCCTTGCCGCCCGGCGCCACGAAGCATTGGGCCGCCGTGTAGTCGAGCTTGTTTTCGCGCTTGAATTTTTTCGCAATCGCAGAGCGCAGCTCAGGAATGCCCTCGATGCTGGTGTATTTGGTCTCGCCGCGCCGGATAGCAGCGATCGCCGCCTCCTTGATGTTATCGGGCGTGTCGAAGTCTGGTTCGCCTGCGGCCAGGCCGATGACGTCCCGCCCGGCCGCCTTGAGCTCGCGCGATTTCTGCGTCATCGCCAGCGTGGGCGAGGGCTTGATGCGTCCGAGGGCCTGGGCCAGGAAACCTGGCGGAAGGGCGGCCATGGGTGAAACTCCGGGAGCGAAAAAAGGCGGGCAGACCTAGCAATGGCCGAGAAGCGGCGCAAGCGCGTCGGTAAAAAGAAGGAGAAACCTAACTCTTCGGAAAGAAATGCGGTGGAAAATTCGAGGCAGCGGACATCTCGGTGCCTAATGCGTCATTCTTCACAAATTGTGGCTGTTCTGGCGGCGCTGGGCGTCGCCCTTGCCGCCTGTTCCAACAACCCGCGGCCCCCCGTCGGGCGCTGGCAAGGCGCCTATGAGGATCCCAATTTGATCGTGGTGGCGCGCCTCGAGATCGATTCGTCCGGCGTGGTGCGAATCTCCGCTCCCAACGCCATCCTCGACTCGGCGCCGATGTCAAAGAAGGAGCGGGCGGATTTGCACAAAAGCCTCGATGCCAGCCTGGCCCAGTCCTGGTCGAGCATTGGCCCTCTGCCGCTGGAATTCGATGGCCATATCTTCCACAAGCCTGGAGGCGTGGCGCCGCAACTGGAATGGGACGACGCGGCGAAAAAGATGGTCCTGGTTTTCTATTCGGGAAATCGCGCGTCGGTCCATGTTCCTCTGGATTCGGTGGGCGATTTCAGCAGCGATTCCTGATCACCATTTGGCAAATGCGAAATAGCCGGCGAGCACGAGACAGCAAAATGCCGCCATATGATTCCAGCGGATCGCTTCGTTCAAATAGGTCACCGAAAACGCACCGAAGACGATCAGCGTGATAATTCCTGCATCGTCTTGAGCTGCGCGGCGGAATAGACCGTATGACCGATTCGGTTCGCCGGGACCGCGAAGCAATATTCGACAAAGGCAATAGCCCAGCTCGCCAACACCACAATCCACAGGGGCTTATCGGGAAATCTGAGTTGGCCATACCAAGCGAATGTCATAAAAACATTGGAAATCGAAAGAAAAAGCAGGGGCGCAAAGGCGGGCCAGGTCATGTCGGAGAGCCTCACAGGTTCAATATTTTAACAATCGGGTCACTATGTTTCGGTCGGCGCCTCATCTTGGCACCACAACCGGGGGTGCATGCCAAAGCGCAAATATGGTATTCTCAGTGCAAAGCTGCCGGATCGCGAGGCGGTTTGGCAAATGGATGGAGGGTTAAAACCCATGCGTATTCTGACAGCGGTATCGGCGCTTGCCGTATTGGGCCTTGTCGCCTTAGCGGGTGAAGCCCGTGCCGTGGTGATCGTGGTCGGCGGCGGCGCCGGCGCGCAATGCTATTCGACCGCGGAGTTTGGCGATCCGTTCCAGGCTTTCGACATATGCAGCAAAGCATTGACGGATCAGGAAATGTCGGTGCGCGACAGGGGTGCAACCTATATCAACCGCAGTGTCGTTCGCCTGCGCGTACACGACTACAGCGGCGCGATTGCCGATTGCGACTTGGCACTCCAGCGGGTGCCGACCATCGGCGAAGCCTATGTCAATCGCGGCGCCGCCCTGCTCAACCTTGACCGAGCCCAGGATGCGCTGGTGGACCTCAACAAGGCCATTACGCTGGGTCTCGATAAGGTGCATCTCGCCTATTACAACCGTGGGCTAACCAAGGAAAAGCTGAACGACACCCGTGGTGCCTATGAGGATTACAAGAAGGCGCTGGAGCTGAACCCGACATTCACGCTCGCGGCCGACCAGTTGAAGCGCTTCACGATCACCGGCCAGATGATGACGCCGTCCCGGTCGTAAGTTCTCAGTCAGGACGGCCGGATAAGGATCGCGCGAAAGTCGTTGACGTTCGTGCGTGTCGGACCGGTTTGAACCAGGTCGCCGAGCCCCGCGAAAAATCCGTAGGCGTCGTTGTGCGCCAAAGCTGCTTCCGCGTCGGCGCCCTGCGCCACGCCACGCGCGAGCGTATCGGGTCCGATGATTGCACCGGCGTTCGTCTCCGTGCCGTCGATACCATCGGTATCGCAAGCGATGGCCCAAACCCCGGGAGCGCCATCGAGTGCGAGCGCGAGCGCCAGAAGATATTCGCTGTTGCGCCCTCCTCGCCCACCGCCCTTCACGGTCACCGTGGTCTCGCCGCCTGAGATGAGCACGTAGGATTTCTTCTCAGCGCGATAGCGGAGGGCGAGCTCGGCATGATCGCGCGCCACGGAACGCGCTTCCCCTTCGATGTCATCCCCAAGATCGATCACGGAGAGACCCGCCGCTTCCACCGTGGCTGCAGCCGCGGCAAGCGCATCGGCTGCACGAGCGATGATGCGGCTCTGTCCCTTGGCAAAAGCGGCATGGCCGGGTTTGGGTGTTTCGGAAAGAGGGCTCTCGAGCCAGGTTTTTACAGCCGGAGGAATGGCGATGGCGTGTTTGTTCAGTATCGCTAAGGCCTGTTCGCGCGTGGTCGGATCGGGAACGGTTGGTCCGGAGGCCACAGTCTCCGCATCATCGCCCGGCACATCGGAAATGATGAGGGACACGACCGCGGCCGGCTGAGCGGCGACCGCGAGCCGTCCGCCTTTCACCGCGGAGAGATGCTTGCGCACGCAATTGATCTCGGCGATGGGGGCGCCGGATTTTAACAGCGCGCGCGTGATGGCCTGTTTGTCGTCCAGTGTGATGCCTGGCGCGGGCAAGGCGAAGAGAGACGATCCGCCACCGGAGATAAGGGCGAGAACCAAATCGTCCTTCGTCAGGCCCTGCACAAGAGCCAGCATGCGTTGCGCTGCCACCAGTCCCGCTTCATCAGGTACCGGGTGACCGGCTTCGACGATCTCGACGGCGCGGGTCGGCACCCCATGGCCGTAGCGGGTGATCACCAGGCCCGAAAGTGGCCCCCGCCAATGATCCTCCACCGCCTTGGCCATGGCGGCCGCAGCCTTGCCCGCGCCAACGACAATGGTGCGGCCGCTTGGGTGTGCTGGCAGGTTCGGAGGCACGCAAATTGCCGCGCTGGCCGCGTCGACGGCGGCACGAAAAAGCCGAAGCAGGAACGCGCGCGGATCGGAATCCACGCGCCGTCAATCCTTGACGCGAATCTCGTGATTGGCGAGACGCTCCAGCACGCGCACGAGCGCCGAATCGTCGAGCCCGCCCTCGCCCGCCGCAAAATTGGCGTTGAACATTTCCTGGCAATGGGCGGTGTTGGGAAGAGAGACATTCAACGCGCGCGCGCCGGCAAGAGCAATGGCCAAATCCTTGGCGTGAAGCTCGATACGAAACCCCGGCGCGAATGTGCGCTTCAGTATGCGCTCGCCATGCACTTCGAGAATGCGCGAGGCTGCAAACCCGCCAAGCAGCGCCTGACGCACTTTCGCCGGGTCTGCTCCCGCCTTTGAGGCGATCAACAAAGCCTCGGCCACCGCTTGGATGTTCAGCGCGACGATGATCTGGTTGGCAACTTTCGCCGTCTGACCATCGCCATTGCCGCCGATCAGAGTGATGGTCTTGCCCATCAGCTCGAACAACGGCTTCACGCGCGCGAAGATCTCCTCGCGTCCGCCAACCATGAGAGTGAGAGTCGCCGCCTTGGCACCGACTTCGCCGCCCGAGACGGGAGAATCCAGATAGAAGCAGCCGATCTCCTCGATGCGGCGCGCGAAATCCTTGGTCGTGAGCGGCGAGATCGAGCTCATATCGACGACGATCTTGCCTTTCGAGAGTCCGGCCGCGACGCCGTCGGGCGCGAACAACACCTTCTCCACGTCAGGTGTATCGGGCACCATGGTGAAGACGATGTCGGATTTTTCGGCAACTTCGCGTTGGGTGCGGCAGGCGATGCCCCCCTTCTCCACCATCTCCTTCGGCACGCCGCTGCGCGTGTTGAGAAAGAGCTTGTGGCCGGCCGCCTGCAGATGGCCCGCCATCGGCCGGCCCATAATGCCCAGGCCAATGAAACCAAGATCCATGATGCTTCGCTTTCTTTCTAACGCGGGCCGCGTCCACCGGGTGCGCCGAACATGGCACCGAGATCTTGCTTGGTCAGCCCCGACGGCAATTCGTAGGTGCTCGCGGGAATCGCGGTGCGTTCCGCCTTGTTCACGGTCTGCTGCATATTCGGTCTTCCGCCGGAATACATCAGGGTGTCGAGCGGCACGCCCTGGAAACCGATGGCTTTGTTCATCTCGTTCCAGCTCATGAAGTCGTTCTTTGGCACCCCTTGCTGGGACGTCATCGGCGACATGAAGTTCGAGAAACGTTCAAACACCTGGAAATCGGCTTGGCTAAAACCGGTTGCCGTGATCCGCGCGATGCAGATGTCCTCTTCCTGCCGTCCGTTCACGGTCTTGCGATATTGATCGCAGGACCAGCCGGCGACGGTCTTGCTGCCACCTGCCCGGGTGTAACTCACCTGCGGAGCAGCCGGCGGGCCGCCGCGTCCGCCTGCAAGACCGGCCAAACCGCCGCGCCCGGCCATCATGGCTTCCATCTGCGCCCGCTGCTCGGGTGGAAGCTTTGCCATCTCCGCCTGCATTTGCGCCATTGCGGCGGCCATCTGCGCGCTCGCGCCTGCGACCTGACCCGCCATTTGCTGCATGATCTCGGGCGTCATTTCCACAAAGGTCCGCTTTTCCGGCTCGATCACCCACACGCGGTTCAGATCGCCGCGAAATATGATGATGTTGTCGGGAGTGATGATTTTCATCCGGTCTGTGTCGATATAGGCGGTCGAAGGATTCACCTTCTTCGTGTCCAGATCGGTTTGGGTGGATGTCACCACCACGCCGGCCAGGGCGCTCCCGCACCAGCCGAAAACCAGACCCGCTAATCCCAATGACAGACTGTGACGCATGGAGACCTCCCTTCCTGGCTAAGGCCCAGAATGCAATGAATGATCCCACCCCAGCAAGGGCGGGCTTGGCTGGCGAACCCCTCCCCCGTGCGCGGCTGGACAAGCTGTGGTATAAAGCAGCAGGCGTGAAATATGCGCCTCCCCCGGAACTTCAAGGAACCCAAACCCATGCGATCCAAAACCCTTCTTCTTGGAAGTTTTATCGCGCTCCTCGCCGTTCCGGCGATGGCGCAAGGCAACAATGCGATCAACCTGGTTGGCACGGTCGACAAAGTCGACGCCACCTCGATCACCGTAAAAATGGAAGAAAGCACCGAGACGGTGAAGATCGCCCCGAACGTGCTCTATCTCCAGAACAAGCCGGCCAAGCTGAGCGACATCAAAGCGAACGATTTCGTGGCTTCCGCCGGGGTTCGTAAAGCTGACGGCAAGCTGCATTCGACCGAGCTGCGCATCTTCCCTGAAGCGATGCGCGGAGTTGGCGAAGGCCAACGCCCGATGAATGACGCCAACAACCAGACGATGACCAATGCGACGGTCACCGGCACAGTCCTCGTCGGCGGCAGCAATAATATGAAAGTGAAGTTTCCGGGCGGCGAGTCCGATCTGATCCTCGACCCGGGCGTGCCCGTGTTCGCCATCACGCCCATCGACAAGGGCATGGTGAAAGCCGGCGCGAAGGTGCGCGTGCAAGGCGTGAAGACGGCCGACGGCGCGGTGGCCAACCGCATTACGCTTCAGTAATCGCGTATTCTCCGGATTTGTTTCAAGGCGGCGTCCGCAAGGGCGCCGCCTTTCGTTTGACCCGTGAGTGCCGTGTTTCCTGCGCTGTCGCTATTCTGAGAAGAGTTGCTATTCTGCTTGTTCGAATGGTGAACCCGGTTTCCCTGTGCGATGCCGATGCATTTCCAAGACTTATTAGGATGGGTGCGGCGCGTCGGCATCGCGCTGATGGTTCTTGTCTTGGCCACGCCGGCCCTGGCGGAAAAGGGCAAACTGCGCGAGCGGCTGACGCCTCAGGTCATGGCGGTGGTCTATCCCGGCGCCGAACGCCTTGGGATGGAGGAAGGTTCGCCGCCCGCGATCGCGGTCTATAAGGACGACAAGATCGTCGCCTATGTGTTTTCGACGCTCGATATCATTGCGGCTCCCGGCTACACGTCGACCCCCTTCGACGTCATCGCCGGCATCGATCTTTCCGGCCATATCACCGGGGCCAAGGTGGTCTTCCACAACGAGCCCCATATCGTTGGCGACCCCGTACGCACGCGCGAGCTCGATACGTTCCTGGCCCGCCAGGCCGGCAGAGCGCTGCGCGGCGGCACCGACCCGCTGCCGCCGGATTATGTGGCCGACACAACCGTCAGCGCACGCGCCATGCGCACCGCCGTTCTGGCCACCGCCGCGATGGTGCTGCGCCCGCGCATGGCGCGGACCGCCGGGACGGCGCCGGCCGCCGACCCCGACGCCTTCAAGATGAAGTCCGTGGATGAACTCCTCGCCGATGGCTCCTTGGTCAAGCGGCGGGTGACTTCGGGCGATATCGCTGCGGCCCTTGCCAAGCAAGGCGCGTCAGGAGCCAAGCTCGACTGGCCGCTCGGCAGGGATGACGACCTCTATATCGAATTCGTCACAGCGCTGGCGACGCCGGCCGCGATCGGCGGCAATCTCATCGGCGTGGTGACGTTGGAGGAATACAAAAGCAAACTGCCGCCCGGCGCCGAGGCGATCTACATCGCCTCCAGCGGTCCCTACAATTTTCTCGGCACGAAATATTACGAGTCGGCCTCTGGCAACCGTTTCGATCGCCTGCGCGTGATTCAGAATGGGAAGATTTTCAACTTTGTGGAGCGCGACTATACTTACGCCGTGCCGGTGAAGGGTCAGGAGCTGGCCGGCCTGTTCGCGCTGCCCCCCCATTCGGGCTTTGATCCCTCAAAACCGTGGCGCCTGGAGCTTCTGGTCAATGGCGCAGGCACGCCGCCGGTGTCGGTGCCGTTCGGGCTCGACTACAAACTGCCCGCCGCGCCGCCGGCCACCGCAGCGTCGGGAGCCGAGTCCAAGGCGCCTGACGCGCAAGTCGCGCTAGATCAATCACAGTTGCAGGATCTCGATCTGGATTTGCCGCCGCCCGTTCCAGCCTGGGTCGAGGCGTGGAGTGGCGCAAAGCTGAACGTGGCCATCCTGACCGTGCTGCTCACGGTGCTCACTCTTATCTTCATATTCCAGGCGAGGCTGGCGCGCTCTCGCCTGGCGCACCGGATCGTGCGCACGGGATTTCTCCTGGTTGTTCTGGTCTGGCTCGGCTGGACCGCCGGTGCGCAACTTTCCACAGTCCATGTCATCAACTATGCGATGGCGCCGTTCCATCATCTGGATTTCGGTTTCTACCTTGCCGAACCGCTGATCGTCATCATCGCCGCTTACGCGCTCGTTTCGGTGCTGTTGATTGGGCGTGGCGTGTTTTGCGGCTGGCTATGCCCGTTCGGAGCGCTGCAGGAGCTGCTCGGACAAGTGTCCCGCGCGCTTGGCGTGCCACAATGGAACCCGCCGGTCGCGTTGGAGAAGCGCTTGTGGTGGGGCAAGTATCTCGCCGCCGCGGCGGTGTTGGTGTTGGTGACGACGCAGATCGATCCGTCGGGGGCGACGCTGGAGATCGAGCCGTTCAAGACCGCGATCACCTCAAAGTTCACGCGGGCTTGGCCTTTCGTGGTCTATGCCGGCGCATTGCTGGCCATTGGGCTGTTCTCCGAGCGCGCCTATTGCCGCTTCCTGTGCCCGCTGGGCGGCTTGCTCGCAACCCTCGATCGCCTGCACCTTCTCAATCTCCTCAAGCGTCGTCCCGAATGCGGCAGTCCCTGTCATCTGTGCGAACGCGCCTGTCCGGTGAGGGCGATCGAGCCGACGGGGAAAATCGTCACCTCCGAGTGCTTTCAGTGCCTCGATTGCCAGGTCGAATATTATGACGAGACGCGGTGCCCGCCGTTGGTGCAGGCCGTGAAGCTGCGCAGCAAGACCAAGCCCATTGCGGTTGCGGTGAACAATGGCTGACGCAGAACGCACAGCTCTGGCAGGTACCGCCGATTTCGGCGGCGCGGATCCACGTCCGACGCGGCGCCGGGTGTTGCGCATCGTTGCGGCATTCGCCGGCTTGCCGCTGATGATCGCTGGCGTGCGCGCGACCGCGCCCAAGGGCCAGTTGTACACCTGGCACGGTGAGGTGCTGGACGCCGTGTCGGAGCTCACTCTGTGGCACACCGACCCGGCATTCGCTCAGGCGACGATCTTCAAAGTGCGCCGCGAGATCGTGCGCTTCGAGCGAATCTTCAGCCTCTATCGTCCCGACAGCGAAATCTCCCGCCTCAATAAAGCCGGCAGATTGACGAAGCCATCGCCCGAGCTGCGCCAACTGATCGAGGAAAGCCAAAGCCTCGGGGAGCTGAGCGGCGGCGCGTTTGATATTTCCGTGCAGCCCTTGTGGCGGCTTTACGAGGCGCATTTCTGGTCGCATACCGATGTTCAGCCGGACATTCTGGCGCGCGCGCATGACGTTGCACGTGGCTTCGTGGATTTCCGGCGGATCGAAAGCAGCGCGGCTTCGATAGGTTTCACCCGCGCCGGCATGGGCATTACGCTGAACAGCGTTGCCCAGGGCTACATTACGGATGCGATCGCCGACATGTTGCGCAATGAAGGCTTTGAGAGCGCCCTGGTCGATCTGGGTGAATTCCGCACCATCGGCCGAAACCCGGATGGGCGCCCCTGGCGGCTCGGCATTGGCAGCGGCAAAGACCGCGGCGACGTCGACCGCATGGTCGAGCTTGAGGATATGGCGCTGGCGGTGTCGGGTGGCTACGGCACGACATTCGAGCCGAGCGGGCGCTTCCACCATATATTCGATCCGCACACCGGCGCGAGCGCCAACAGCCTTGTCCAGGCGGCGGTGATCGGGCCAACCGCGACGGCAGCCAACGGGCTCGCTACCGCCATCTGCGCCGGCGGGGAGGCTCTCGCGCCAACGCTGCTGGCCGCCTACCCACACATGCGGGCGATCGTGACACGCTTGGACGGGACGTCGGTGACGCTCACCGCAAAGGGATTGACATAGGGACAACTCAGACCGAGCAATCCGGCTCTAACGAAAGGAATTCGACATGGACTCGATCATCTCCGATCTTGTGTCCCGCTTCGAAAAGGGCTCGCTAAGCCGCAGAGAATTGGTTCAAGGTCTCACCATGCTCGCGGCAAGCGGAACGACCGCGGCCGCCGCCGCTCAACAAGAGATAGATTTCAAAACGGCGAATATCGACCATGTCAGCATCCAGGTCGCGGACCTGCAGCGTTCCGTCGAGTTTTATCAGAAGATGTTCGGCTTCACGGTGATCAGCGAGGACAAACCGCTCGGAATTATCCGCCTCGGCATCGACAGGTCGCTGGTCTCTCTCAACCGTCAAAGTCCTGCCAGAATTGTCGATCATTTCGCGATCGGGGTACCCAGGTTCACCAAGGAAGCCGCAGCGCGCTATGTGATGCAGCGTGGCGCAACGCCGCTGGACGATCCCTATGCCGGTTTGCACGTCAAGGATCCCGACGGGATCAACGTGCAGATCTTCGGTCAGAGATGAGCGCGGCGCGGAAGAGTTCGGACCGGTAAGCGGGTCATCTGACCCCGAACAGACTGTGTACAAATGGCCGGTTCGCATCCTGACGCGCCGCCCGAGCCCGTTGGTCAGCCTCTTTTGCCGCAGCGGCTTCCCGCGCAGCCTGCGCTTGTTTGCCGGCTTCCTGAGCGGCAAGAAATGCCTTTACCGCGGCATCCTCCTGCGCGGCCCGCGCTTCCGCGCTGGGCTTTTCCGGGGGCTTCAGAGCAGCGGTTGGTTCGCCTGGATCATTCCCGCGTGCGGTCTTCTCCGCGTCGCTTGGGACGCTTGGAATCGGATCGTTGGCAACCGCAATTCCGGCTCTTTGGGGTTCCGCCGCGCGCTTTTCGTTCACGACCTTAGGGGCCGCGCCGCCCTGCTGGACTACCGGATTTTCGCGAATCGGTTGAACTGCGGGTTTTGTAGGGACAGAGTTCGTAACCGCGCTGTCTTTGCTCGGAACGTCTTTCGCGGGCGGAGCGACCGCAACGCTATTCGTGGCCGGTGTCGGCTCTGGCGGCGCCACGACCGGCGTCGGAGGTGCCGGCTTCGCCATGGCCGATGGCGCTTTTACAGGACTCGGGACAGGTATTGGTTTGGCGCTCAACAAATGGATCAACGCGAACAACACTGCGGCGCCAATTACGACCGTCCCCCCCAAGCCCGCGATACGGGGCATCCATATGTCTATCCAGCCACGCTCCCGCCCGCGCGATTCCTTGACCGAATCGGCCGGCGTGATTTTTTTCACTGCCCGTTGCTGCGCGGGCGGACTCAACGGCGATCTTGTCCGTGACTCGACAGCGACATCGCGTGAGAGGGTGCCGGCTACACGTTCATCACGAGCCCGGGAATCAGACACACCCACGATGCGCTCAGCTGTCCGGACGGGGTGGTCGTTCTCTTTCGTGCCGGCCCCGAAGCGAAACTGCGTTTTTGCGCCAGGCTCTCCGTTCCCACCATCGCGCGTGGTCTGCCGTCTTGCATCATCCGCATCGGTTTTGTCGGGCTCGACACCTAAAGAACCTGAAGCATTTGACACATGTTGGGCGCCGATTTGTGGCGCACCGTCGGAGGCCGCAGCCCAATAGGCCTGGTGCGCAATGGATTGCAGCAATCGCGGCAAACCGCGCGAACCATCGATGATGAGGTCCAACGCCTCTGGGGAATACAAGTTCGTCCGGCCAATGCTGGCCGCTCTTTCGTGAAGGTAATTGCGCGCGTCCGATAGGGACAAAGGCGTGAGCTCCACGGTGGCGTGGTCGCCACCTGAGAAATTAACCTGGCCCACGCAACTCGGCAGGCACATGAACACCATCGTCGTGGTGGTATTCTTGACCTCTGGCGAAAGCAGAATTTGCAGACTGAAAGTCTGCATCGAGTCTGTTTGGTCGATCAGCAACACGTCGGATTTCGTAGTGAGCAACGCGTACACTTGGTCGCCACGCTCGATGCGGCGCACGCTCAAACCCATGTCCGTGCAAGCCCGGGCGATCATATCCGCAAGCAGCGACTTTCCCGTCCCAGCGCTGCCGACGACCGCGATGATCGAGGTCTGCAGGCCGATGTGGCGGATGACCTCCCCGAACGCTTGCTGCAGCGGGCGCCCCATGCGCGTACCGCTAGCTCCGGCGACAAAGGGATTGGTGGAAACCTCCAAAGCAGCTGCGGTGCTTGAGCTCACCGCCCGCGGGACGAGCGGGATGGTATCGCTTTTAAGGTGCCTAGCTGCATCCATAGCGGCAATTCCCCAACTTGCTCGTGTGGGGAAAATTAGCGATGTTTTGCTCGTATGGAACGAACAGTTCGAATCCGCGGTTACTCGTTTCATAACATCAATGAGATGTTTTTAAACGTGGCAGCTGCGCGTTCGGATTTGAATGAACGCCCGTCCTGCAATCTTAATAAATGCGTTATAAAGATTGATTCTCATGCGCGACGCCGGCTGGCCGGACTTGTGTCATTCCGGAATGGCGGCTCGTGGCGATCCTCTGCCGTTCGTTACCGTCGTCTTTAACGGCCACAATGTGGGTGATTATGGGCCATTAAAGCTGGGAAAGTCATTTCCCATGCCGCAGATGATCGGCCAGGACGCGTGCAATGACTTCCGAGATGCGCTTGCCGGTCGGGATGTGGAGGAATTCATTGGGGCCGTGGGCGTTCGATTGCGGGCCGAGCACCCCGGTGATGACAAACTGCGTCTCGGGGAATTTCGCGCCCAGCATGCCCATGAAGGGAATGCTGCCGCCCTCGCCCATATAGGCGACGTCCTGGCCGAACGCGGCCTTGCCCGCGCGCGCCACCGATTCTTCCAGCCAAGGTGCGAGCGCCGGTGCTTCCCAGCCCGTGGAGACGAAACGATCCGCATCGAAAACGACTTCCGCGCCATAGGGCACGTCCTGGGTCAGGGCCTCTCGCATCAGCCCAACCGCATCGCCTCTGAAGGTGGGCGGCAGGCGGAGCGACAATTTAAGCGTCGTCGAAGGCAGCAGCACATTGCCGGCATCGGCGGGCGCAGGCAGCCCGTCGGCTCCCACGACCGCAAGCTCCGGCCGCCAGGTGCGGTTCAAGATCAGTTCTGCGGGATCATCGGCCATGGGACGCGTGCCGCCTGCAAACGGAAATTTGGCGTAGACATCCTTGCCCAGAATGGCGGCGGCGGCTTTCGTTTGGGTCAAGCGCGCAGGTGGAATGTCGACATAAAAACCGCGCGGGATGATCTCGCCTGTCGCCTCGTCCTCGAGTCTGGAGAGAAGCCGGCGCGCGATGCGAAAGCTCGACGGCACGATGCCGGAGGCATCGCCGGAGTGCACGCCTTCCGTCAGGACACGGACAGTAAGACCCGTCGTCGCCACACCGCGCAACGACGTGGTGAGCCATAGGCGATCGTAGTCGCCGCAGCCTGAATCCAGACAGATGACAAGTCCGGGCTTGCCGATGCGGCTGCTGAGATGATCGACATAATAGGGAAGATCGTAGCTTCCCGATTCCTCGCAGGCCTCGATCAAGACGACACAGCGCGCATGCCCGATACCTTGATCGTGAAGGGCGAGGATCGCGGATAGCGCGCCATACATGGCATAGCCGTCATCCGCGCCGCCGCGGCCGTAAAGCTTCTCGCCGCGCTTCACCGGGGTCCAGGGAGCGAGGCCTTCGGCCCAGCCGGTGAATTCCGGCTGCTTGTCGAGATGGCCATAGAGCAGCACGGGCTCGTCACCTTCGCCGGGAATTTCGATGACGATGACGGGAGTCCGGCCGGGTAGCCGAACAACATCCAATCTGGCGCCGGGAATGGCGACAAGCTTGCTTCGAGCCCAGGTCTCCATCAACGCGACGGCCGCATCCATGTGGCCGTGTGCCACCCAATCCTTGTCAAAGGCGGGCGACTTGTTGGGGATGCAGATGTAGTCGGTGAGCGAAGGAACGATCGAATCGTCCCACAGCGCACTCACGAACTTCTTCAGTCTTTCGCCGTCCAATTCAGGAGCCCTCCGTGTCGATTTCCGGGAGCGTCGCGGCATTGTAGCGCGGGCCGCTGACCGTGCCCGTGTTGATCAGCGCGTCCATCCGTTCCATGGCGTCCGGCAAGAGTCGAACCTCTGGGCTATGCGCATTCTCGGCCAGATGATCGAGCCGGGTGGTGCCGGGGATGGGAATGATGTGGGGGGCTTTGGCGAGCAGCCAGGCAAGCGCCAATTGCGCCATGGTGCAATCATTCTCGCGGGCGATCGCCGCAAAGCCGTCGAGCAGCTTGAGATTCTTCTGAAAATGCTCACCCTGGAAGCGCGGCATGGCGAGGCGGATGTCCTTGGGCGGAAGCGTGGATATATCGCGCAGATCGCCGGTGAGAAACCCACGCGCCAGCGGGCTGAAAGCGACGAACGCCGCACCAATCTCTCTGCAAGCGTCCAGGACCGCGATCTCGGGATTGCGCGTCCATAAGGAATATTCCGTCTGAACCGCGCTGATCGGGTGAATGCGATGCGCCTTTCGCAGCGTATCGGCCGAGACTTCGGAAAGCCCGATGGTCTTGACCTTTCCTTCTTTCACCATATCGGACATGGCACCGATGCTGTCCTCGATGGGAACGCGCTTGTCCCAGCGGTGGAGGTAATAAAGATCAATCACATCGGTTTGCAGGCGCTTGAGACTGTCCTCGCAGGTTTTGGTGAGAATCTCGGGCCGGCCATCGACTTCGCGCACACCTTGCGCGTTGCGGAACATGCCGCATTTGCTCGCGAGCACATATTCGCCGCGCCGAGCTTTCAGAACATTGCCGATCAGCATCTCATTGGCGCCAAAGCCGTAGAGCGCCGCGGTGTCGATAAAGCTGTAGCCGAGGTCGAGCGCCTTCAACAGCACCTTGCCCGCCGCCTCGGCACCCGGCGGCGTGCCATAGGCATGAGACAGGCTCATGCAGCCCACGCCGAGGGCGGAGACTTCGAACGGACCGAGTGCGCGCGTCTGCATGGCCGGCGAACTACACCACCGCTTGGCGCTTGGGATCGATGATGCTTTCGAGCTTGCCCAGCACGCGCATGCAAGGAAGCACTTGAGCCAGGCTCGAATTCGGCTCGCGCTTCTCGCGAATAGCGGCGATAAATTCGCGGTCCTCCAACTCGATGCCGTCCATCGACACGTCGACCTTGGAGAGATCGATAGGGTTCTTCTTGCCGTCCGCCAGATCGTCGTAATAGGCCTGATAGGTGCCATTGTCGCAGATGTAGCGGAAGAAAGAGCCGAGCGGCCCGTCATTGTTGAAGGAGAGCGAGAGCGTGCACATGGCGCCCGACGGGGTCTTCAACAGGATGCCCATGTCCATGGCGATGCCGAGCTGCGGGTGGCGCGGACCCTGTACGGCGTAGCAATCCGATGTGGTTTCGCCCGTCTGGTAGTGGAACAAATCCACCGTGTGGCAGGCATGGTGCCAGAGCAGATGGTCGGTCCAGCTCCGCGGCTTGCCGGCAGCATTCATATTGGTGCGCCGGAAGAAATAGGTCTGCACATCCATCTGCTGGATCTTCAGCTCGCCCTTGGCGATGCGGCGCTTGACCCACTGATGACTGGGATTGAAGCGGCGCACATGGCCCGCCATGGCGACGACCCCCGTTTCCTTGGCCATCTTCGCCAGCGCTTCGGAATCTTCGACATTGTCGGCGATGGGAATCTCGATCAGCACATGTTTGCCGGCGCGCATCACCTGTTCGCCCTGAGCCCGATGCATCTGTGTCGGCGTCGCGAGAATCACGGCGTCCGCGCGGGCGATTCCCTCGCCAAGATCCTTGCCCCAATGCTTGATGCCGTATTTTTTTGCGACTTCCTCGGTGCTGGCCGGATTGCCGCCGATCAGCGACACCACTTCCACGTCGGCAATGCGCTTGAGCGCGTCCAAATGTTTCTGACCGAAGGCCCCTTGGCCGGCCACGCAAATCTTCATCGCATCTGCCCTCTATTGCCGCTGGTTCTCGAGAATAATGTGCCCGAGCGCCGTGTTCGACGCGGGCACATGATAGAAGCGATAGACTTCCTTTACCCTGTCATCAAGCGCCCCGCGCATGATGAGCCACATCACCATTTCTATGCCTTCCGACCCGGTCTCGCGCAAATATTCGATATGCGGGATGCGGACGAGCGCTTCTGGGTCGCGCGTGAGATTGTCGAGAAAGCGCTTGTCGAACTCTTTGTTGATTAGCCCCGCGCGCGGCCCTTGCAATTGATGCGACATGCCCCCGGTGCCGAATATGACCACTTTCAGATGACGATCGAAGGATTCGACGGCCTTGCGGATGGCCTTGCCCAGCATGTAGCAGCGATGGCCCGTGGGCACGGGATAGACCACCACATTGACGCAGAGCGGAACGATCGGACACGGCCATTCCTTGGGCTGCCCGAACATCAGAGAGAGCGGCACGGTCAGCCCATGATCCACATCCATTTTGTTTACGATGGTGAGATCGAACTCATCGAGCACCACAGATTGGACAATGTGCCAGGCGAGCTCGGGATGACCTTTGACGGGAGGAACCGGACGCGGTCCCCAGCCTTCATCGGCGATGGGGAATTCGGCCGCGCAGCCGAGCGCGAAGGTCGGCACCAAATCGAGCGAAAAGGCCGACGCGTGATCGTTATAGACGACGATGCAGACATCGGGCTTGAGCTTGGCGATCCATTCCTTGGACGCTTCGAAGCCTTTGAACACCGGCTGCCAATAAGGCTCGCCGCTCTTGCCATTGTCCCAGGCGGCGCCGATAGCCGGGATATGGGAGGTCGCGACGCCGGCAATGATCCTAGCCATGGTCCTTCCATTCCGATTTGCTGCGGTTGCCATTGGGCGAGCGGCCGCCTTTGATCATCATCTGCGCGTATTGCTCCTGGCTCGAGCCGGTCATGATGGCGGCGATTTGCTGGAACGAGAGCCCGTCGGTCGCGGCGATCTTGGAAGTAAAATAGATGTTGCCGCCAAGCTGCAACATGCCGTTCCAATCGCGCTTGAGGACCATCTGTTTCTGCTCCTCGGTCATCGGCCATTTGTCGAGATAGGCGCGCTCGTTCGC
>DASQIQ010000060.1:0-15011 GCA_035631495.1 Micropepsaceae bacterium | reverse complement strand
GGTCGTATGAGCGAACCACAAGCACCCCGAAATGAACCATCACACCGCAGAACGCCTGAAGGTCATGGCGAAGGAAATGCGCGGCGATGCCAAATCGGAATATCTCAAACTGTAACGGCGCCCCGATCCTTTCTTCGGCGTACCACCCTGGAGGTTTGGCCTCCCTGGAGCGCGCCTGGCGGAACTGCGGGGCACGCGCCGCGTTCCCATCGTCCAACCAAAAAAAGGAAAGAAAATGGATAAGGACCGAATCAAAGGCATGGGCGCCCAGGCCAAGGGAGCCATAAAGGACGCGACCGGCAAAGTGCTGGGAGATTCTAAGCTTCAGGCCGAAGGCAAGGCCGATAAAGCGAAGGGAAGAATCGAGAATGCGGTTGGTGGCGCGAAAGACGCAGTGCGCGACGCCATCAACAAGTAGACGTTTTATTCTGATGCTTTGGGCCGGAGCGCGGAAGACACGCTCCGGTCCCTTTCCCATATGAATTCGTAGCGAATATTTCGAAGCTTTGTCGCAGCTGTATGATTCCGGGGCGAGCGGAACGAAACCTTCCCCTGATCATTACGGTTTGACACCAGGAAAGGTACGCGATGCGCTCGGCATTACTCTGGATGGTCGGCATCCCAATACCACTCATCCTCTTGCTTTGGCTCGTGACAGGACACGCCTGATCGATTTGGCAGAGTTGCCGCGCCGAATTCTTATCATTGGTCGGCATTCCCGCCGAGATGTCGCCGCTTTTAGGATGAACTTCCCACGTCGGCTCACACGGAACCATTACTTGTTCGTTCCGTGAACAAATATAGCGAAAAGGTGCCCCCATGAGCAGCATGGTCGTCGAAGAGGTCGCCTATCCCGTCACGCCGGAATTCTCGTGGAGCGCGGTTATTGCCGGGGCACTTGCGGCGGCAGCGGTGATTTTCTTGCTTTTGTTCATCGGCTCAGGCGTAGGGCTATCGCTTGTCTCCGTGCCTCAGGCAAATGCCCAGACCGCCCAGAGCGCCATCACGTTAGGCGCGATTTATTTCTTCGCGGCTCAGGCTTTCGGTTTTGCGGTCGGAGGATACCTTGCCGGGAGGCTGATGGGACCCGTTCTCGAAAACGAGGACGAGGAGCTTTTTCATGCGACCACTCATGGGCTTGTTGTTTGGGCCCTCGGTGTCGTGGCAACGGCGACGGTCATCGCAATATCGGGTTTGGCCCTGTTCAGTTCCGCACTCAACGCCACGGCCATTGTGAGTTCAGCCAATCAAACGAACCAACGTGAAGCCGCTATGCCAACGACGATGGGCTACTGGACGGATGTTCTGTTCCGTCCAGCGGGTCAGTCCGTTGCGCCAAACGCTGAGTCTATGGGTGGACAATCCGAAGCCAAGGCCGAAGCCGGACGCATCCTGACGGTTGGGCTTCCGCGCGGCGAAAAATTGTCTCAAGCGGACCATGATCAATTGGCAAGATTGGTTTCACAGACCACCGGTGCGGAGATGAGCGAAGCGGCGCGCCGCGTCGATGATGTGCAGACTCGAATTCGCCAAGACGAAGTCGCGGCCGCGGAAGCCGCTCGCAAGCTCGCAAAATATGTGAGCATCTGGCTGGCAGCGTCGCTGTGTTTCGGAGCACTTGTTGCAGCCGGAGCAGCTGTATCGGGCCGTTGGATCGACGACAAGACTCGTATCGGCGTCTAGAGTCGCGATCCAACCTGTGGGAATATTAGGCCGCCAACACGGCGATTCGGCAGATTGACCTAATGCACTTCCCGCGAATGATCCGTTACCAGGCTCGATCTGCGGTGTGGAACCGTCACGGTGACGGTATAACGCCCGGCCAAACTCTGTCGTGCAATCGTAGCGTTGATTTGACCGACCAAGGAGCCAATAAGTCGAGTTCCCAATCCGGCGGTTCTCGCAGGGTCAGGGCCTGCCCCCGGGTCCGAAACACTTACTGAAAAATCGTCCGGTTGGCTGCTGACCACGACATTCAAGGTTCGGCTTTCACCGACGGGTTTCGAATGTTGAATGGCATTCGTGAGCAGTTCGTTCACGATGAGCGCGAGCGGCACCGCAATGTCATTGGATATCGTAAGCGGAGCGGCGTCAACGACAAGCGACCAGGCCCGGTCGGGACTACCTGATGCGATTGCAATTCCCTGACAGAGGTCGGTGAGATATTGGTCAAGTTGAACCGTTCCGACATAGTCGGACTTGTGCAGTTGCTGGTGAACGGCAGCGATGGCGGCTACACGGCCCGCAGCGTTGCGGAACTGAGATGCCACCGGGCCCGCGATGTTAGCTTGCAGATGCAAGAGGCTAGCCACAATTTGTAAACTGTTTTTGATGCGATGATCGACTTCCTTCAGCATCAGAGCTTTTTGCCGATCTTTCTGCTCAAGTGCGCGCCTTGCTTTTTCGAGCTCTTGCCGCTCGTTAAGGTCTCGCAACGCTTCGAGTTCCTCGAACAGCCGTGTTCCCATCTCACAATGGCCTGCTTCCGCATCTTCGGAAAGGAGCCGGGCGAGTTCCTCGTGCTGGTGCAATAGGTCTTTCAGGTCGTCTTCGAGTGCGAGTTCCGGGTGCATCAATGTCCAATAGTGCGCGGATCGGATAAAGGTCAGCAGTCCCATCAGCAATTCGAATTTCTCACCGCCGAGTGCGGTGCGCAGGGCTCGTTTCGCGCCACCGGCCCTCGCGGGCTGGAGAAAGAGGACCGTGGATAAGGTGAACAGGTCCTCGTCGTGTGAGGTCTCCGCCGACGGCCAGTCGATCGGCTCTCCGACGGCTTCAAGTCGGGTAAGCGCCGAACGAGTATTTTCCTCCGTAGGGACGGGTCGCTGAAGCAAGCGGATGACCTGGGTGATTGTCATCGCCTGCGCGTTGGGATCGCCGGCTGACCGGCCAAGGCCCAACAAAAAACCGCAGTGTCGTGTGATGCAATAGCGGACCTCGCAGAAGCGCGAGAGGTAAACAAAAAGGCGTTCCTTAAAGAGGGTTGGGATGGGGGTGTCTAGATAAGCAGCTTTCGCGAACAGCCATAATTGGCGCACAACGAAAGGAGCATCCGGAGCGGAACGGAAAAAATTTGGCACAAGCCCAAAGCGCGCGGCGACCTCACTCTCAAAGGCGTCTTGGTCGGCTTTTTGTAAATTCTCGAGGTCGGCGAAGAGCGGAACTATCGGCATGCTCGCACCTGCTGGTTGCCCGGAACGCGGGGCAGAGGCGCGCATGGTCTTGATGAGCCCATAGCACCAGCTTAACCGGAGGGGTACGCCCAAGTCCGTGCAAAACAGCACACGACCGCTCCACTGCGAAAGTCCCGCAACCAGGCTGCCCAACGCCGCGCTTAAGCTGAAATCGCCGTTACGGAACCGGCACCTCGATATAACGGAAGGGCGCCGCCACGTCCCTGTACCAGTGCATCGTATCGGGAGGCATGATGAACACATCGCCTTGGCTGATACGATGCGACTGACCGCCTTGCACCGATTGGCCTCCGAATTTGTCGGCCCCCGCAGCTTTGGTTGTTCCTCCGACCTCCAGCGTCGCCGCCCCGCTCGTCACGATCACCACGGCCGTATAGCCCTTGTGGCTGCATCCCTGTGGCGGGCATGCGGACGTCGCCGACTCCCGGCTGTGGACGCTGACGTCCGATCTCCCATAGCTGGATGTACGGCTCCAGAGCGGCGCGGTGCCTCCGTTTGCCAGCGCCTTGGCAAACGATGCGTCCAACTTCGCGCGGTCAAACACGGTGACAACGCCCGCGCCCGAAGCCGCATTCTCCTGAGCGAGGCTTGTTGCGTGCCACGCCGCTCCTGCCGCAATGACGGCGGCACCGGTGATCACCATCTTTCGGATGCTCGGCATCGCGTTCCTCCTCTCGAACTCGCCAAAGTCGCTCAAGAATACTGTTCAAGCGGTCGCGCCTCAACCGCAAGGCCTCGAAGCGGACATTCAGGGCAAGACAAGAGCAGCCATCGCGCTTAAACTCGCTGCAACGGACATGAGAAAGGCACGTGGCCATGCGAGGTTTCATCAAACCGCTCCTGATGAGCCTGCTCGCTTGCGGCGCATATGTGCTGTCCATTGCATCCGTCGTTTACGCCGCGGAGGGTGCGCCCCTCGGCGCGTGGCGCACGACGAATGATTGCTTCCTCGCCGCTTTTGTCCTGACCCAGGATGGGCGCGCGCGCGCCGTCTATATGACCGGCGAGCGGGACGAAAACGCCGCCTGGATCTGGGATGGCGGCACGCTGACCATCACGTCAAAGACCTTCGACTTGGACCATTTCACCGGGCGTCTGGCGAATAATCGTCTCGAAGCCGATTATGTCTGGCACGATTTGGACAAGGACCAGCTGAATAGCCAGGCTTGTGTGTTCGAGCGCTTCACGCCGCTGTTTTGAGCGTTCCAAAAAACAAGCCCGGAAACAGGTTCCGGGCTTGTGAAGGCACATAAGACTGAGCCTTAACGGTGGTCATCGCGGTCGTGGTTTTCCCACCAGCGCTCGCTGCGCCATCCTTTGTCGCGATCCTTGCGATCTCTGTCGTGCCGGACGGCGTAATAGTGTTCGCCATAGTGGTTGCGGAAGTATTCGGCTTCTTCACGGTTGCGCCATGCGTGGAAACGGTGGTCGCGATCCCAATACCCGTCGCTATATCCGAATGCGGCATTGCCAAGCGTGACGCTGAAATCAACCGCCGCCGCGGCCGGAGCGGATACAGTTAGAGGCGCCCCCGCCAAGGCCAAGGCGACGAGCGCCCCTTTGATGATGTGTCTCATGCCATATCTCCTTTTTCGCTACTCCCTGATAGTCGGGACGATTCGTCCTCGCCTCCTGGCGGAAGCGGACGTATTCCCTGATTGGGAAACGCGAGAGGGGACGGGCCAGCCATGTCGACAGCATCAAAATGCTGTCAGTTGGAACCTGGGCCAGAGCAATAAAACCTGGGGCAGAGCGGCCCCAGTTCACTCGTCCTGGATTATCCCCTTATGTCCGGCTGCCCGGGCACAAATCCAGCATCACATCCGGCCAACCGATCGCCGGCGGACCCAATGCCGAAAGGCTCATCTTGTTTCCCGCCTGCGGCTCGAAAAGCAGGATCACCTTGTCGGTCTTGGGATCGATCAATTGGCCCTCGCGCGGGCCCGAGATGATCAGCTGACCGTTGATCACGATGCCGGAATTGGTCACCGTGCCGGCCATGGCTTCTTCGCCACGCACGGTTTTCACGCGCGCGCCCACTTTGAGGAATGCGGCGTCGCAGCTGCCGCCGGCGCCGCTCTTCCAATTGCCTGCGACCTGAGTGGAAATCTTCGCGACTTCCTGCGCCGTGGCTTGCGGCGTCACGGGCACGATCTCGTCGGCGCTGGCGGGCGTGACTTGCCGGTAGCGGATGCGCAAGCCGTCCTTGTCGAGGATCTGCAGCGAAACCGAGAATTGCGCCGGCGGGGGCACGTTGAGCGCCGTCTCCGCATCCGAGATGTAAAGCCGCTTGTCGCCGGAGACGAGAATCTCGGCGAGGATGCGGCGCTGGGCCGGCGTCTCGACGGTCATCCGCCAGCTGCGATGCATGTCCAGCATGTTCACCGCATCATAGGTCGGCTTGCCCCTGGCCCGCATGGCAGAAGCGGCTTCATCGATGGCGGTGGCGAGTTCGTCCGTTGCGCTGTTGTAGTCCACCACGGTGATGCTGTAGCGCCCGCGTGAATCCTGCGCCGTATAGACATGGCCGGCAAGTGTGGTTCCCTTTGCCGTCTTATAGGTGATGTCGGTCCGCGTGGGCTCACCCGGGAAATTGACAGCAAAAAAGTCCCCGCGATTGACGTATTCCTCCCAAACCTGCGCATGAGCAGCGCCCGAAATGATAAGAGCCGCAATAGCGGAAATCAGACCCAGCATACGCATTCGGTCATCCCTCATGATTCTGAGTTGGCTGAAGATTGAAGATTCGGTGTGGTTTGAGTCTTACCCGTGCGCCTACGGACGGCTTCCCGGGCACAGCTCCAGCGTGACTTCCTTCCAGGAAAGCACCGGCGGGCCCATCGGGGTGAGCGTCAGTTTGTCGCCCTCTTTGGGCTCGAAAATGAAAATCACCTTGTCGTTCATCGTATTGACGAATTGGCCCTCGCGCGCTCCTTGGAGGATAAGTTGCCCGGGGACAACCATCCCGGCATCGCTGACCGTGCCGGCCATGGCCTGTTCGCCGCGTACCGTCTTGGTGCGTTCGCCTGCCTTGAAGAACGCAGTCTCGCACGCCCCGCCGGCGGGGTTCTTCCAAGAGCCGGCAACCTGTTTTGCCACCTTGTCCGCTTCGCCGGTGTTGTTCTGGGCATAGGCCGTTGACGCGCTCAGCCCCACCAGCAGGGCGATGAACGATATTTTGCTGCTCAAGCGCATTGATTCCTCCGAAGGGTCCCTCTCGCGGCCAGCATACAAGCAGGGCGAAGGCCCTGCCAACGCCCTCTCGCCTAGGGTGGCGAATCCGAAATTCGCAAGTGCTTGGGCAACGCTCCGGGCGAATTTCGGATTCAAAGCCATCCGAGCAATTTATTGAATCTAGTGTGGTTTTCGGATTTGAAGTTCCCAAACGTGGATGCGATCCAAATCTTTGGAACTTCAAATCCGCCACACTAGGTATGAGGAATCCTGACCGCCTCGGCCGGCACCTGGCCGCCCGTATGGCCTAATTAGCCTGCGGATGCCCGCGGCGATGAGCGGCTGCCCGACTCGAACAATGCGGCTTGCGCTTCAAGTTCGGACGCATAGGCCTCGAGTTCGCCAATGATGCGCTGGTCATAAAAGGTTGCGGCAAGTTGCCGGCACCGTGCAGCGCGATCCCTGAGAGTCGCCGCCTGCCTTCTCGCGACATCACCTACCGATGACGCAATGCGAAATCCGCCTTCCTTGGCAAGATCAAGGGCGTAAAACCGGCGATGCAACACAGGCGCCTCCTTCATGAGGTGCCCCCCCAACGGTGCCAGCATGTTCGAACGTGGTTAAAAAAAGATGAATGGCGAAAGCCCATACGCGTTAATGACGTCTTAATTGTCAGCACACGTCTTAACGAATCTCCGGTTTGGCGGCTGTGCGCTGCCTTTGCTTGTTAGGGAATCTTACGAGATTGCCCTCATCGCCGGGCTCGGTCCCGGATTTGCTCAGCACATTGATGATCGCCCGGCGCAGATCGTCGAGTCCGTAGGGTTTGCGCAGGAGGAGGATTCCCTCATCCGCGGCTTCGTTCGGTGTGGTCAGACCGCTCGCCAAGAGGATCGGCACTCCAGGATAGCGGCGGCGTAATGCATGGGCCAAGCCGAAACCGTCCATGGCGCCGGGCATCGCGACATCGCTGAAGACCAGATCGAATTTTTCGCCACGCTCGAACCTTTGCAATGCGTCCTCGGCATCCATCGCCAAGCGGCATTTGTAGCCGAGCTGATCGATCAGCGAGGCCGTCACGTCTGCGACGTCGGCATCGTCTTCGACGATGAGGACCAGCCCGCCCGCGCCGGTTGCAAGCTCGCTGTCTTCTCCCGATCGAGCGCCGATGGGCGCGGCAGTGGTCCGGGGCAAAAACATCGTGATCTCGGCCCCTTTGCCGGCTTGGCTCTTCGCGCCGACAGCGCCACGAGACTGGACGGCAAATCCATAGACTTGCGACAGACCGAGTCCGGCGCTTCTGTTGCTTTCCTTGGTGGTAAAGAAGGGATCGAAGATCTTGGGTAGCACCTCGGCGGGAATGCCGATTCCGGTATCGGCGATCCTCAGCGCGACAAAATCGCCGGCTAAATGTTTGGGTGACTCGTGATCGGGCAAATGAACATTCTCGGCAGTGATAGTGATGATTCCGCCCTGCGGCATGGCTTCGCGCGAATTCAGCACCATGTTCACCAAGGCAAGTTCGAGCTCGCTCGCATCGATCTCGAGCGGCCAGACATCCTCGGGGATCTGAACCGTCAATTGAATGTTGACGATCAGAGAATTCAGCAGCCACCCGAAGCCCTCGATGAGGCTTTTCAGATCGGCGGTTTCCGGATTGAGCTGCCGTCGTCCGGAGAAGCTCAGCATATGCCGGGTCAATGATGCGCCGCGTTTGGTGGCAATCTCAATCGCATCGACCGCGCGCAGGCCTTTGGCGTCGTTCTTTACGAGTCGTCTTACCGTTTGCGCATGCCCGCTGACGATCATCAGAAGATTGTTGAAATTATGGGCGATACTTCCCGTCAGGCGGCCCAAGGCTTCCATCTTCTTCAGATAACCCAATTGTTCCTGCGATTTGTCCAGAGCCTCCTGCGCCTGGTGCTGCTCGGTGATGTCGCGCGTAACTTCTGCGAACCCGATCAACGCCCCCTGTTCGTCCCGCACCGCGTCGATGACCTCATTGGCCCAAAAGAGGCTGCCATCTTTGCGCTTGCGCCAGCCTTCGGCCCGCCACTTGCCCTGTTGCTTCGCAGCTTGAAGAGCTCGGGCCGGCACATCGGAAAGGCGATCCGCATCATTGTAGAGCACGGAGAAGTGTTGGCCGACGATCTCGTCCGCAGCATAGCGCTTGAGTCGCTCGGCTCCGGAGTTCCAGCTGACGATGTATCCTTCCGGATCAAGCATGTAGATGGCGCAATCGGTGACAGCTTCCACGAGGAGCTGAAACCGTCGCTCGCCGGTCATCTGCCGGATAGTTTCCATGCCCCTCAACGGCTCCCCCGCGACAACCCGCGCGCCGCGCGAGTACTCAGCCGCTACTGACAAACCCAAGGTGCCGCATGAGAAAGCTCACGGCCCCATCCCGGGCCCATTCTGATGGAGATGTGCCCGCGCGTCCACAACCGCCGAGCTGGGGAGGGGGTAGAAAAATTCCGCCGCTCCGGACCGCCGGGATGTATGATCCCCCGTCCCGGAGTCCGAAAAGCGACCCGGCTGGACCAAGAATTTGCTGGTGGAGGAGGGTTACGCCATGCGGTGCCAATCTACGTTGAAAGAGGGCTTGCTTGCTGCTTTCGCTGTCTTAACGTTTTCGACCGCGGCTCTTGCGCAAGGCGCGGGGGGGCCGGGAACGCCCTGGCGAGGGGCGGGTGCACAACCCTGTTTCGGGCCCGATAATGGCGCAACGCTCTGCGCGCCTGCTGCCCGGGTGGTGGCCGTGAAGGCCGGCCGTCTGTTCGATAGCAAGTCCGGTCAGATCGTGAACAACCAGGTGGTGCTCATTCTGGGCGACCGCATCACGGATGTCGGCTCCGCCGACCAGGTGAAGATTCCGGCAGGCGCCCAGGTCATCGATCTCAGCCAGGCCACGGTGATGCCGGGCTTGATCGACGCCCACACCCACATGTTCAATCAGCGCCCGGCGAATACGAAAATGACGCGGGAGGCTTCGCTTCTCCTCGCGATCCAGAACACGCAAAACGATTTGCGCGCCGGCTTCACCACGATCCGCGACATGAGCAGCCACGGCAACGGCTATGCCGATGTCGATATCCGCAACGCCATCAATGCGGGACTCATCGACGGCCCGCGGCAGCAAGTGTCGACTCGCGGCATCAATTGGGGGCCGCCGGAAGATGCTGGTAAGCCGGTGAATCCGATCGCGAACGCGGTCGTTCACAATGTCGAGGAAGCACGCGCTGCGGTCCGCGACCAGATCGAACATGGCGCGGATTGGATCAAGCTCTTCCCGACGGGCGCATATTCTTTCGCGCCCAATGGCGAGGCGAAATATGTCCTGACCTATCCCATGCCGGTGTTGCAGGCGCTGATCGATGAAACTCATCGGCTCGGCAAAAAGACGGCGTGCCATGTCTATGGCGGCGAGGGGCAGAAGAACTCCATCATCGCCGGCTGCGACACCATCGAACACGCCTTCGGCTTGGATCAGGAACAAGCCAACATGATGGTCTCCAAGGGTCTGTTCTATGACCCGACGCTGCAGCGCTACACGGAGCCCTATATGGACGACAACGACAACAAGGCCACGGGCGGCAAGTACAAGATGACCGCCATATTCGCCAAAGCCGTTCAGTTGGCCGCCAAGACCCCGGGCATGAAGATCATGGTCGGCAGCGGCGCCGACGGCGCAACCTATGTCCATGGCACGCAGGCGCTCGACTTCGAAAAACTGGTGAAGGTCGGCGGGCTTTCGCCGGCACGGGCGCTCCAGGGCGGCACCATCGTCAACGCCGAGGCGCTGGGCTGGCAGGACCGCATCGGTTCGGTCGAGAAGGGCAAATTCGCTGATCTCACGGCCGTTTCCGGCAATCCGCTCCAGGACATCACCGAGCTTCAACGCATGAAATTCGTGATGAAGGGCGGCAAAGTCATCCGCAACGATTTGACGCCTACGCCCGCAGCCGTGGCGTCTCGTTAAGTCTGTACGATGAAGAACGCGTTCCTCCCCCGAAAGGGGGAGGGCGCGTCAAGTTTAGCGCCGCCATAGACGCGCAAGGGGAGCAGAACCATGGAACATAATCGTCGCAGCTTTCTTTTGGGCGTTGCCGCGGCCGCTGCCGGCGCGGGATATGTCGCGGGCGGGTTTCACTTTCCCACCGCGCGGGCCGCACAGGCGCAAGCGCAAGGCGGGCGCAAGATCGTGATGGTTGCCGGCAAGCGCGTGAAGGTCGTCGACATCCATGCGCATTGCGTCATGCCCAAGGTTGCCGAAGTTCTCCAGGGGACCGACGTCAAGGGAGATTTTCCGGCCAACCAGATTTTGGGACCCGGGCGCATGGCCGCCATGGATCAGCGCGGCATCGACTTCGAGGCGCTGAGCATCAATCAATATTGGTGGTACGGCGCCAACCGCGACCTCGCGGCGCGCATCGTCAGGGTGCACGACGAAGGCATCGCGGAGTGGGTGAAGGCCCATCCGGATCGTTTCGTCGGTCTCACCTCGGTTGCGCTGCAGCACCCCGATCTCGCCGCCGAGCAGTTGGATTACGCGGTCAAGACACTGGGCCTGCGCGGCGCCTCGATCGGTGGAAACGTCAAGGGCGAAGCGCCCTCGAGCGAGAAATATGATCCGTTCTGGAAGAAGGCCGAAGAGCTGCAGGTACCGATCTTCATGCACCCGACCAACGCCGACTATCTTGTCCAGGACGAGATTTTCAAGGGCCGCGGCGATCTGGGAAACATCGTCGGCAATCCCTTCGAGACGGCGTTATTCCTCACCAGGTTGATTTTCGACGGCGTGTTCGACCGCTTCCCGGGCCTGAAGGTCTTCGGCGGACATGCCGGTGGTTATCTGCCATCCTATTTCGGCCGCACCGAGGTGACGTGCCAGGTCCGCGCCAATGCGCGTTGCGCCAACAAGAAACTGCCAAGCGAATACTTACGGAAAAATATCATGGCCGATTCGATGGTGTTCTCCGATGAGGGGCTGCGCCATCTGGTGGCCGAGATGGGGGCGGGCCAGGTCGTCTACGGCACCGACACGCCGTTCAATTGGCCAGACACGCTCGATCTCATCGTGAATGCCAAATTCCTCAGCGACGCCGAAAAGGAAGCCATGCTCGGCGGAAACCTCATCAAGATGCTGAAGATCACGGCGTAACGGGTATCGCTTAGAAATTAGATGTCATCCCCGGCGAGCCGCGCGCATGCGCGGTGAGGGAAGGGGATCCATTCGGCAGGTAGATTCCCTTCCCCTCGCGGCATTCTGCCGCTCGGCCGGGAATGACAATTCGAAACTAGAAATCCGCTTTATCCGCGTGCGGGATCAGCGTGTCCCTGCCGGAATAATATTCGCGCGTGTTCTCGGCGCAGACCTGTTCCTGCCAAGGGCTTCCGGCGCGTCGGTATGTGACGACAGCCGACCACGGCGTGGTGAAGACGTTCGCATCCTCGACCGTGAATTGAAGCTGCAGGCCTTTGCTTTTGTCGTCGAAGTCGATGAACACGCCATTGGCATTGGCGCCATCGGCGCGGCCATATTCCTTCTCGTTCTGGTCGAAAGCTTTTTTTGCGGTCTCGTAATCGACCAGGCGATAACGCTCGATCAGATGGAGAGCCTCGCTTTGCGGGCTGCCATACTGGTCGGACATGGAAACCGGCCCGACCTTGATCCCGACGGTGTCGACAACCAGCGTATCGCCCTCGTAATGGCCGACCGAGTCGCCGGACCAGGAGGGAGTCAGCCGCGCGGGATGTTTGGCGTTCAGCCGCACATGGCGGACATGGTGATCGAGCATGTAGAGGATAGTGACAGAATCGGGCCGCTGCAGCAGCTGAATTTGCTGCTGGCGCAGGATGAAGGGCGGCGATTGCGGCGCGCATTGGTTGGAGGGATCGGGAAAAGGCACGCCGGTCTTGGAGACCTCGCCCTGACGCCTCACTTCTTGCGCGGCGGCGGGCTTCAGGATCGGGTTGTTGTAATCGCCGACCAGCTTGCCGCCATCGGCGGCGCCGTTCGGCAGATGCATCAGATTGACCAGAGGACCGGGACCCGAAGGCGGCGGCTCCGCGCCGAACGTCATGCGCGCCCAGAAGCCGGAAAAATCGGGAGGAGCGCTTGCGCTGTCCTTGGCTTGAAGCGGCCAGGATAGAATCGCCGCAGAGGCGAGCGCAGCGAAGCCGATCCGATGTCTGGCGCACAGCATGAAAGTCTCCGACAAAACCGTCGGCGATCATATCGCGATGATCGGCCGCCCCAAAGCTTAAGGCGCGCGGGCCACCGTGGCGGCGCCGGCGGGCAGGTCGTTGCGCACCACCGATCCGCCTTTCATCACAAAGCGCACCCGCTCCATCTCGGTGATGTCCATCAACGGATTTCCGCCCACCGCGATGATGTCCGCGAAGCGTCCCTTTTCGATGGTCGCGATCTGATTGTCCCAGTCATAGTTCAACATATGCGCCGCCGGAAGATAAGCGGTTTGCAGCGCCTGTGCGGGCTTCATGCCCCATCTCGTATAATAGGCGAATTGGTTCGCCTGCTTGCCGTGTGGAATCGCCGCCGATGTGGCGCCGCTACCGAACACCAGGGTCACGCCCGCGGCAAGCGCCCGCCGGAACGCTTGTTCCGCCAGCTTCATGCGCGAATTGCGTCCGCCGGTCGCCGCGAGATCTTCCTTTTCCAGCGCGATCAGGTCATCGAGCGTGGCCACGAAGGGCAGCTTCTTTGCCACCAATGTTCTCGCCCCCGCATCGTCGAGCTCGAGCAGATGATTGGGCGCATCGACGCCCGCATTGATGAAGCTTCTCATGCCTTCGCCGCCATAGGTGTGGCACGCGACTCTGAGGCCCAGCCGATGCGCCTCATCGACGATGGCCTGCACCTCCTCGAAACTCAGGGACGGGCTGTTGACCAGGGTCGCATCGGGCTTCCACATATGCATGGTGCCGGCGAAATCCTGCGTCGTATAGATCTTGATATAATCGACGCCGTGCAATTTCGCCTCGCGCACGGCGCCGCGCGCCAGCAGCGGACCGTTGATGTTCTTGCTTTCGGTAAAGCTGTCGTAGAAGCGCCCCTCAGCGGGATCCGTGTAGTAATTGGTCGCACGCGGATTGAGCGATTGCCCGACGACCTGCATGCGCGGGCCTATGAGGCGGCCATTGTTGATCTCATCGCGCAGATCGACCGTGTTCCATCCGCCGCGCGAATCCATGTCCAGAACCGTGGTGAACCCGGCCTCGAGATCGGTCTGCGCATTGGCCAGCGCGATCAGCGCGCGCTGCGTCGGTGTGTTTCCGCCCGTGACCACATGGACATGGGCATCGATCATGCCGGGCATGACCGTGGCATTGCTCAGATCGATGACCCGGGTGCCGGCGGGAATCTGCACCGCGGGACCCACATCGGTGATGCGGTCGCCCTTTATCAGCACGATCTGGTTGTTCAGCATGGTGCCGGCGCGGGAATCGAACAACCGTCCGGCGCGAATGGCGACGACCTGGTTAGGGGAAACGAGGAACTTACCAGTCAGCTGCGAATAGGCGGGCGTGGTTGCGGAGCCCGCCATCATGGCCACGAACAATGCGATCAGTTTGCCTTGCCAACGCATGAAATCCTCCCCTCGGCGTTTTATTCGTTCCCCATCCTACACCCTTTCAACGCTTCTGGTTGAGAAGGATATCCTTATAAAGCTTCGTCCATTTGGCGCTTTCGTCCATATATTTCGGCACATCCAGGAAGGAGAGCTGCACGTCTTTCGGCAGGGCGGGGTATTTCACATTGGTCGGAACATTGTCGTGCTCAGCCAAGATCCTCTGCCCGTCCGAAAGGAGAAAATCGATGAACAGCATGGCCGCATAGGGATGCGGCGCATGTCTGGCCAGCCCCGCGCCCGCTGCGAAGGCGAATACGGGCGCGATGTCGAGCTGGTCGATGGGCGCGCCAGCCCGCTTCAATGGCCCGACCTCGTGATGATAGACCGTGAGCGCGATCGGCACTTCGCCCGACGCCACCAGATTCGCCATCAGGGTGTGGCCCTTGCGCACCGAGATGCCGTTCTTCGCCACGATGTCGCGAAACAGCTTTACGGCCTTTTCCTCGCCCAGCGCTCCCGAGAGCGCCATCAGCCAATTGTTGTCGTCCGCTTCGATGGCGAGCTTTCCCTTCCATTTCGGGTCGAGCAGGTCTTCGTAGCGCTTGGGCAGGTCTGCTTTCTTGATCAGATTGGTGTTGTAGGCGCCGGTGAAGACGACCAGACGGGACGGCAGCCAAGGTGCTCCTGGGATGATCGTTCCGGGCATGAGATCGGCGCGCATCGGCGTCTCGATTGCCTGCAGCAGTTTCTCGCGATCCAGGGGCACGATCTGAGGCGCGGCGGTTTCCGCCACATCGACGGTGAACCGTCCGCCGCGCGCTTCGGTCACGATCCGCTGCAGGATCTCTTCGGAGCCACCGCGCCAGAGCACGACCTTGACGCCATATTTTTTCTCGAAGGCGGCGCCGACGGCATTCATGTGCTCGGCGATCGCGGAGGAATAGAGGTTGAGCATGCCTTCTTTCTTCGCGCCCGCCATCAGGCGCGCGGTGCGATCCGGTCCCGTCAGATGCGCCGGATCGGCTGTGGTCTGCGCATGCGCCCGCCA
>DASQIQ010000059.1:0-3376 GCA_035631495.1 Micropepsaceae bacterium | reverse complement strand
CTGTTCACCCTCAATCGCGTCACCGGCAAGCCGATCTTCGATGTCGTCGAGCGCCCCGTGCCGAAGAGCGACGTGCCTGGCGAGCAGGTCTCTCCCACGCAACCCTTCCCGGTGAAGCCCGAGCCGCTGACGCAGATGACGGTCTCGCGCGACCATCTCTACAAGGGTGAGCCGCAGCATCAGTCCTATTGCGAACGCATGGTGGACGATAACCACATCAAGCTGGGCGGGCCCTATATGCCGATCGCCCTGAACGGCTACAGCATTTCAGCGCCGGGGCCGCAAGGCGGCATCAATTTCTGGGGCGGCGCGTACGATCCCAAGCTGCATTTGTTCGTGTCGAACACCACCAATCTGTTCCAGCCGATGCGCCTCGTGCAGAAGCCGGACGGCAGCTACATCAATGAAGGACCGCTCGCCGGCCTGCGCCGCTTCGGCGACGCGGACAGGCATCTGCCCTGCGGGCCAACGCCCTGGGGCGAACTGGTCGCCGTCAACATGGACACGGGCGACATCGCCTATCGCAAGACGCTTGGCGTCACCGACGCATTTCCGCCGGGTCTTCAGGACACGGGCCGCCCGAGCACCGGCGGCGTCATCCTCACCGCGAGCGGCCTCACCTTTGTTGGCGGCACGGATGATTTCCGGTTCCGTGCGTTTGCGACCGCGACAGGCCAGAAGCTCTGGGAGACGAAGCTTCCGTCATCGATCGAGGCGACGCCCCTTACCTATTTGGGCGCGGATGGGAGGCAGTTCGTGACCGTGGTGAGCACGGGCGGCAGCCTCACGGGCTCGGACGTCACCAGCGACGAGATCATCGCCTTCGCCGTGCCGAAGCGATGAGTGGAATTGTTGGGGTGATGCCGGCCGAGCTCAGAGATTGAGCCGGCGTTCACTCTTCACAACATGGGACGATCCAACGAGACCGTCCCATATCGCCCTTCACTTGCGCGAGGAATCCTGACCCGCACGGGCCGAGGCGAAGACTCGGAGCGAAGCCTAGCTCAGAAATCGGCCGTATTTGCAGTCGGCAGCGGCTCCAGCTTGTTGGCGTAAGCTTGGTTCAGCGGATTGACCATCTCGCCGTCCATGCAACGGATTTCTTCGTTGTATGTGCCGGTGACATTCCCTCCTTGCGGCTGGGTCGTGTCTTTCGCCCAACGCTTGGTGACTTTCCAAGGTTGAACGAAGGCCATGGGATCTTCGATGGTCATCTCGACCTGGAGCGCCTTGCCGTCTTCGATCAAACGATACCGCTCGATAACGTGAAGCTGTTCGCTATGGGGCGTGCGGAAAGCGTCGACAAAGCTCTTCGTGGTTTGTCCGATCGTATCGACGACAAGCGTGTCGCCTTCATAGTGGCCAACGGATTCCCCATTCCAGGACGGTTTCGGATTCTGGGTATGCGGTACATTGAGGTAAACGTGACGCACAATCTGGTCGCGCTGCCAGATGATGTCCACTTCCTTTGGCGTTTGAATGAAATAGGTGCGCCCCGGACTGAGATTGAGCACGACGACACCTGGTTGCCAGCAGCGCGAGGTACGGGCGTACAGGGCGAAGCCCGCCTCATACAGATCGTTGGCCTTCTTCAGCCCGTCCTTCGCGAATTGCGTGAGATTCGGATTATTCAGGTCCGCATATCTCCACGTCGGCTGGTCATAACCGCCATCTGGCCGGCGATTGGTATTGTTGCCCACAAATTTGAATCTGGGGTCCTGCGCGACCGGCGGCGGGCTCCCGGGCACGGGCGTCATCCCGCCAGCAGAGGCCCAGCCATTTCCACCTGCCATCAAGTCCGGAACATTGTTGGCATCGGCCGCGGCAAACGCCACACCGGCGCAAAGCAACGCCGTGAACATGCCTCCGGCAAGCAAAGCCGTGTTGAACCCAGACATCCCTCTCTCCTTCACAAGCGTCTCTCAGAATTCTCGGGGCCAGAATAACCATTGGCGCCGGTCTTCGCGATCCCCTGACGGGGATTTGTAAGCCCAAAAGAGATGACTTGAGGATGATCCATGAATTTAACGATTCGGAGCCTAGCGCAGCTTCCGGTCTGGGAACGCCGACGTCCGCTCTTGGCGAGGCCCCGACGCATACCGGTGACGTGAAAAGGCCCGTTCTCGGGAAAATCGGACGTTCCCGCCGGCCGCCACCATCGACCGAAGATGACCCTAAACGGTCCTTCGTCGCGGCCATTCTTGCCGCTAGAATGTTCCCGCCTTATCGGCTGAACGGGATTCGCTGACGGCCACAGCTAGCCAGCGCTAGGAAGTAAGGGAGAGCGGCATGTCGCTACGGTGGATGATCGGTGCCGCGGCCGCGGTCCTGTTTTCGACCTCTGCTTCGGGAGAAGCTGCCAGCCAAGCGGTAATGTTGCGAGCGCGTGACGGTGTGAGCATATCGGGATTGGCCTATACGGCCGAGCATCCCAAGGCGATCGTCCTGTTGTTTCACCAAGCCGAGTCTAGCAAAGCCGAGTACACGACCATCGCGCCGCGCTTGGTCGCCGCGGGCTTTACCGCGTTGGCAATCGATCAGCGCTCGGGCGGATCTTTGTACGGTCCGAACGATACCGCTCGCCGCCTCGGCAAGCCGGCGAGTTACGAGCAGGCGAAGCCAGACCTCGAGGCAGCCCTTGATTGGGCCACGGCCAAGCGCCTGCCGGTCGTCCTGTGGGGAAGCAGCTACTCGGCGTCGCTTGTTTTCGAGGTCGCGGCCGAACATCCACAAGAGGTCAGCGCGGTTATGGCCTTCTCACCTGGTGAGTATTTTGACGACACGAGAGCCGTCGCGCGAGCCGCAGCGAAGGTCCGCGCACCGATTTACGTCACGTCTTCCCCGGATGCCGGCGAAGTGAGCGATGCTAAGGCGATACTAGCGGCGTCGCCCGCCCGTTCAAAAATCCAGTACGTATCGCAATTTGGCGTGCATGGCGCCTCAACGCTGATCGAGGCGCAGGATCCGAAAGGGGCGGCCGGGAACTGGAAGCACGCGCTCGCGTTCCTGAACGCGCTGCCGGCAGCGCGCCCCTGATCCCGTTCCCCAGCAAGGTTCCCGTCTCCGCGGGCCGATATCAAACCGAGTTTGGTCGATTACTGGCGCGCCAAGGGCTGGCCGGACCGGTTGAGGTGACAGCCGAAACCCGGCGATTGCGCGACGCTGTGTTGAATGTCCGCTTTCAGCAAGATCGGACATTTCCGCCCGCCATCCGAAGGGAAACTTTTTGACGGCTGGTTCAACCGGTCAGTGCAACACCGCTCGTAGTTTATCGGCTGGAGTTTCGAAGCCCAAGGTCTTTCGCGGACGTTGATTGAGCCGCAGGGCAATGGTGTTGAGGTAGGTCTGAGAGAAGCGCGAGAGGTCTGTTCCTTTT
>DASQIQ010000058.1:0-5327 GCA_035631495.1 Micropepsaceae bacterium | reverse complement strand
ATCTGACGTTGCGCAACAGAGAAGCCCCCAGCCGTGGAGGCACGAGGGCTTTCTGATCAGCTGCAGCTTCACCTTCCCTTTGAGAGGAGAGTCTGCCCCCGACTGGATCGGGGGTCGAGCCGCGCAAGCGGCGAGGGTGGGTGGCAATTACGACGCCTTGCGCTTCCGGCCACTGGTGCTCTTTCTCTTATGCGTGGCGCTGGTGCGGGAGCGCCTTCTGGAACTGCCGCGCCGCGTGAGGCTCGTCGCGTTCTTGCCGCCCATGGCGGACGAACTCTCGCGCTTGCCGCGCGCGCCGACATGCGATTTTCCCTCTTTCTCCTGCTGATAGGTCTCGCCTTTCGATTCCTTGCGCTTCGATTTGGCCAGGCTTCTCTTTTTCTCAGCTCCGCTGTCGTATTTCGACGTTCCCGATTCATGCATGGCGATGGCGATGGCCTGCTTGCGGCTTTTGACCTTGCCGCCTTTGCCGCCTTTCCCGCTCTTGAGCTCGCCATGTTTGAATTCATGCATGACGCGGCCTGCTGTTTTCCTCTGGCTTGGTGATGATTCGGCCATGGGGTTCTCCTTGTGCTTTTTCCCCCCCGTGCCATTCCGCAACGCGAGTTGCGCGCCAAAGTTCCCGGATGTGGCCGGGCGTGTTGATGGTGGCATCGAGGAGTGGCAGATTCACACATCACGAGGACGGAGGCTCCGATGGCGTTGCTGCAGAATCCGATTTGCGAGTTCGGCTGGAAGGCGCCCGATTTCGCGCTTAAGGGCGTCGACGGCAAGACCCACACGTTGAAGGATGTGCGCGGCCCCAAGGGCACTCTCGTCGTCTTCATCTGCAATCATTGCCCCTATGTGCGCGCCGTCATCGGCCGGCTGGCCGACGAAGCGCGCGCTCTGCAGGCGTTGGGAATTGGCGTCATCGCCATCATGCCGAACGACACGAAGATTTCACCCGGCGATTCCTTCGCCAACATGAAGGCCTTCGCGGTGGAGCACAAATTCCCATTCCCTTATGTGATGCACGAAACCCAGGACGTCGCGCGCAGCTACGGCGCGGTGTGCACGCCCGATTTCTTCGGCTTCAATGGGAAGGACGAATTGCAATATCGCGGGCGGCTGGACGAATCCAAGACCACGCTGGTGAAAAACGCGCGCCGCGAGCTTTACGAAGCAATGAAGCTGGTCGCCGACACCGGCCATGGCCCGAAGGAGCAAATCCCGTCCATGGGCTGCTCCATCAAATGGAGGGGGTAGCCCCAGCTCGCCATGGCCGGCCATGCAACAGGCAGCAGGCGAGCGACCGCGGTCTAATTGTCGAGGAACGAACGCAGCTTCCGTGACCGGCTTGGGGGCTTGAGCTTGCGCAGCGCTTTGGCCTCGATCTGACGAATGCGTTCGCGCGTGACGCTGAACTGCTGGCCCACTTCTTCCAGCGTGTGATCGGTGTTCATGCCGATGCCGAAGCGCATGCGTAAGACGCGCTCCTCGCGCGGGGTGAGCGTCGCCAACACCCGCGTCGTGGTCTCGCGCAAATTGGATTGGATCGCTGCATCGATGGGAAGGATCGCGTTCTTGTCCTCGATGAAATCGCCGAGATGGGAATCTTCCTCATCGCCGATCGGTGTTTCGAGAGAGATCGGCTCCTTGGCGATCTTCAACACCTTGCGCACCTTCTCCAGCGGCATGGCGAGACGTTCGGCCAATTCCTCCGGCGTCGGCTCGCGGCCGATCTCGTGCAGCATCTGGCGCGAGGTGCGCACAAGCTTGTTGATGGTCTCGATCATATGCACCGGAATGCGGATGGTGCGGGCCTGGTCCGCAATCGAGCGCGTGATCGCTTGGCGGATCCACCAGGTCGCATAGGTCGAGAATTTGTAGCCGCGGCGATATTCGAATTTGTCCACCGCCTTCATCAGGCCGATATTGCCTTCCTGGATGAGATCGAGGAATTGCAGCCCGCGATTGGTGTATTTCTTGGCGATGGAAATCACGAGGCGCAGATTGGCCTCGATCATCTCCTTCTTCGCCTGACGGCTTTCGCGCTCGCCCTTCTGTACCGTCTGTACGATGCGGCGGAAATCGGAGATGGATTGGCGCGTCTCCTGCGCCAGGGTCTGGATCTCGTCGCGCAGCGTCTTGATGCGGTCGCGCTCCTCATGCGCGAAATCCTTCCACCCCGTTCCCGTCAGGCGCCCGACGCGGCGCACCCAATTGGGGTCGAGCTCATTGCCGAAATATTGCTTGAGGAAATCGACGCGATCCACGCCCTGCGCTTCGGCCAGACGCAGCAAACGCCCTTCGAGCGATAGCAGGCGGCGGTTGATGCCGTACATCTGATCGACCAGGGCTTCGATGCGGTTGTTGTTGAGGCGCAGACTCTTGACCAGATCCACCGTCTCGTTGCGCAGCTTCTGGAAGCGGCGCTCCTGGCTGGTGGAAAGCTCCTCCGCGCCCAAGGCGGCTTCGACCTGGGCGTCCTGCAATTTGCCCAGCCGCTTATAGAGCGCGGCGATCTGGTCGAGCGTCTCCAAGACCTGCGGCTTCAGCGCCGCTTCCATGGCGGAGAGCGAGAGATTGCTCTCGTCGTCGAAATCCTCATCGCCCGGAATGGCGCCTTCGCCGCCTTCGCCGGTTTCCCCTTCTCCCCCCTCGGCGGTTTCACCCGGCGGTTTGACGGGCGCCGGTTTGACCTGCGCCGGCGGCGGAGCCGGCGGTGGTGGCGGTGGCGGGGTGAAATTTGCCTTCGGCGGAACACCGGGCGGCGCAAAGGGTGGGGCGCCGTTCGGCCCTGGCGCCGGCGGACCCCCGGGCATGCCGGGCAAGGCGCCGGGAACGATGGGCTGGCCCGGCACGCCGTCCGCGCCCGGGATGCCGCCATACATGGCTTCGAGATCGATGATGTCGCGCAGCAGCGCTTTGCCTTCCATCAATTCGTCGCGCCAGACGGTCAGCGCCTCGAAGGTCAGCGGGCCTTCGCACAGGGCGCCGATCATCAGCTCGCGGCCGGCCTCGATGCGCTTGGCGATGGCGATTTCGCCTTCGCGCGACAACAGCTCGACCGAGCCCATCTCGCGCAAATACATGCGCACCGGATCATCGGTCCGGTCATAGGTCTCTTCCGCTTTTTCGGGGACTTCGGCGACCTGGCGGCCGGCGGCAACGGCGGGGACCTGTTCGCCTTCGGCCTCTTCCTGCTCTTCGCTTTCGATGACGTTGATGCCCATCTCGTTGAGCATAGCCATGGTGTCCTCGATCTGTTCCGAGGAGACCTTGTCGGAGGGCAGGACCCGGTTCAGCTCGTCATAGGTGACATAACCCCGCTGCTTGGCGCGCGTGACCATCTTGCGCACCGCGGCATCGGACATATCCAGAAGCGGCGCGTCCGGGTCATCCTTTGTGGGCGTGCCGGCGGGGGCGCCTTCGGGCGTCGCGGCGCCATTCTTCTTGGCTACCGCTTTGGGGTCCAATTTCAGGCCCGCTTTGGCCTTGGGGTCGGCGGGGATCACGAGCTTCGGGGCAGCGGCTTTATTAGCTTCCGCTTTTCCAGGTTTCTGTTCCGGCGCCTTGGGAGCGAATTTGGGGGCTTCCTTGCCCAGTATTTTGGGCATCGGCATCGGCTTGGGAATGGGCTTTTGAATGGGTTTGGACTCGGGTTTGAAATTTTTGGGAAGCGGCTTCTTCGGCTCGGGCTTGCGAAGCTCGACTTTCGCCTTGACGGGCGGGTGTTTGATCGCCGTCGCGCGTGCCGGCTGCGGCTTGGGTTTGGCCACAGGCTTGGCCGGTTCACGCTTGCTTTTCCCGGGCTTCACGACCGGCTTGATTTTCGAAAGCGTCTTCTTGATCACGTCTCGTTCCGTTTCCCATCGGCTTCCAGAGAAGCGCGAATCTCGCCGTTCAAACGCTGCAATTCATTCCAATCCTCATTCGAACCGCCGTCTAGATAACGCTGTAGCGCCAAATCGCGGCGAGTTTTGATCTCGCCTATGCCTGAAGAATCGGGATCGGCCAATTGGGCCCTTGTCCGCAACCAAAGCACCTCGCGGGCATCTTCATCGGCCTGGCCCTTGAGGTCGGACTGGAGAACGGAATGCGTCTGAAGCCGTTCAGCAAGCAACCCTAATCCCTGAAGAACGAGGTGGTTCTGGACGGCCGCTTTGTCAAGTCTTTTGCCTGAGGCCGCGAGGTTTAAGAGTTCGCGTCTGATCCTGTCAAGCTGCGGATCATCGAGCCCGAGCCAAGCCAGCGCTTCGGAATAGCGCTCGATAAGATGGGGCGAACAGATCAGCAGGCCCAGAAGCCGTCTTTCGTTCAAATTCTTGGCCGCGGAAAGGGCGTTCACGACATGGAGGCTGCGTTTGACGGCGGCCGAGACGTGGTCCTGGGCTGGGGGTGAGCCGCGCTCCCTCCTATTGGGGGGAAAGGAGCGCCTATCGTCGCGGCGGGGTTTCTCTGGGAAAGCCTTGCGCTGCTTGAACGCCTTGAATACCCGCTCGGCGAAATCGCGCCGGTAATAATCGGCGATCTTGGGGTCGCGGATCGCCTTCACAATGCGGTCCAGCTCGGCCTCCAAACCGGCACGGCGCTCGGGGGTGGAGAAATCGCGGGATTCGGTCTCTCCAGCCCACAGCGTATCCGACAGGGATTGCGCCTTGGCGAGGAGGCCGCGCATGGGTTCCGTGCCCTGGCTGCGCAAGAAGGAATCGGGGTCCTCGCCCTTTGGCAAGAAAACGAAGCGCAAGGACTGGCCGGGGAGGAGATGGGGCAAGGCGAGGAGGCTGGCGCGCTTGGCGGCGCGAAGCCCTGCCTCGTCGCCGTCGAAGCAGAGGATCGGTTCGGGCGAGATTTTCCACAGCATCGCCAGCTGGTCTTCGGTGAGGGCGGTGCCTAGGGGCGCGACCGCGCCGGCAAAGCCCGCCTCGGCCAGAGCGATCACGTCCATATACCCTTCTGCGATGATGAGAGCCGCGCCGCCCTTGAAGACCGCCTCGCGCGCGTTGCGGAAATTGTAGAGCAGGTGGCCCTTGGAAAAGAGCGTGGTCTCGCCGGTGTTGATATATTTGGGTTTGGCGTCCGGCGTCAGACCGCGCCCACCGAAAGCGATGATGCGTCCGCGCACATCGGCGATCGGGAACATCACCCGGTCATAGAAGAAATCGCGCGCGGCACGGTTGTCTTCTGCTGGCCTTACCAGCCCCGCTTCAACCATATCGTCCAGCGCAACGCCCTTGGCGGCCAGATGATCTTTCAGCGCCGCATTGCTGTTTGGCGCAAAGCCGAGGTGGTAACGCTGCCACGCGCCCTCTTCGAGTCCGCGCGATCGCAGATAGGTCCGC
>DASQIQ010000057.1:0-5391 GCA_035631495.1 Micropepsaceae bacterium | reverse complement strand
GTGCTCGCCTGGTGCCCGACATGCACCGTGCAGTTCAATGACTTCACGCTGCCGACGATCGAGCGCGTGCGCGGGGCAAGACCATTCGAGATGACGCCATTTTTGTTGTTCCTGCGCTCCAAACTCGACCGCTTGCGTCCTCTGATGCGCAATCCGGTGCACAAACGAATCGCACTTCATCGCCACACCGGGCTGGCCGGCGTTATGGAAGGAGCCGCGGAGATCTTGTCGGCCGTACCGGGCATCGAGCTGACAGATCTTGGACAGCCTTCGCCCGGACTGATGAGCAATTATTTGCGTGCACTACCGGCCTATAAGCGCGAGCTGCAGCTCAAAGAGCTCGAAGCCGCCCGCGATGCCGGGGTCGACGCGCTGGTGGTGGTCTATCACGCCGATTACCGCGAATTATGCGCCCATGAGCGCGACTGGCCGTTCGAGGTCATCAATGCGCTGGAAGTGATTGGCGAAGCCATGGGACTCCACCAGGAGGACCGTTACAAGCAGCTCAAGCTCAAGCAGGATGTGGACGCGATTCTCGCCGACTGTACCGATCTTGCCGCGCAACATGTTCTGGACCCTGCCGCCGCGCGCCTGGCCGTCGAAGCCATGCTGAAGGACCAGCCGCTACCCCTCGTCGGCAAGCCGTCACCGCAATTTGTGTAGATCGGCGTTGCCCGGATCCAGCTTGAGCGCCTGAGCGATGTCGGCGGCCGCGCGGTCATGCGCGCCGGTCTGCTCGTAAGCGTTCGCGCGCTCATCGTAAGCGGAGACCATTTTCGGATCGATTTTGATCGCTGCCGTGAAATCGGCGATGGCGCGTGCAAGATCGCCTTTGTCCTCTTCGGCGAGGCCGCGATTGACATAGGCAGGAGCGAATTTGGAATCGAGCTTGAGCGCGAAATCGTAATCCTGGATCGCGCGGTCGTTTTCGCCTTGCACCCGATAGGCCTCGCCGCGATTGGCGTAGGCTGCCACCGATTTGGGGTTGAGCGCGATGGCCTGTTCGTAATCGGAAAACGCGTGCATCGCGTCTCCGCTGAGTATGTAATTGTTGGCGCGCTGAACGAAGAGCTCGGAATCCTTGGGAGCAAGGACGATCGCCTGATTGTAGTCTTGCAGCGCGCGACCATATTCGCCTATGGCCTGATAGAAGTCGCCGCGGCCGCGGTAAGCGTTGACGTTCTTTGGATCGGTCTTGACCGCGGAATCGAGATCGGCAAGAGCCTTATCATTCTCCCCACGCTTTTGATAAGCCACGCCCCGGTTGCTGTAGGCGACGCTCATGAGTTCGGGCGTTACCGATCCCCCGATGATCGCCGAGCAGCCGATGATCGCGCGAGCCGGATCCGGCGAATTGCATAGCAACATCTGCGAGGTCGAGGCTCCCGGCAGCGTCGGCGCAGCCGTTCTCGGCGCCGCGGCCGCCATTGCCGACGAAGTTGAAAGAGCGAATATAGCGGCAACGAGCGGAAATCCGTATCGCATCACATTCTCCACCGGATAAGGCGAAGGCCGATACTCAAACTCTGGATTCACCACCATTATAGCCGTGGTCGCCAAGGTCCAAAAGAAACGTTCACGGAGCCGGCGGTGGCACGCGCCGCTTCGTCGCCTGCTCGAATGAATAAGCAAGCGACAACAGCTTTGGCTCGCTGCACGCCATGCCGGTGAAACTTACGCCAAAGGGCGCAGGCTTGGCGTCGAAGCCGTCCGGAAACGGCGTCAGGGGCGCGTTGGGCACCTTTGCGAAGGGCACGATCACCGTCGGATAGCCTGGCCGCGCGGCAAGGGCGGCGCCGGACTGCGCGGGAAACAGAATCGCATCGAGCCGCTCGGCCTTCATGACCTCGTCGATGCCATGCGTGCCTCCGAGCCTGATGTCCTTGGCCCGGTCCGCCTGGTAGCGTGCGCGGTCTGAGGCAAGATCGATTTCGTCGGACAGATCGAGCAGCAATTGGCCGTATTTGATGGCGCCCGCATCCTGGTGGTCGAGATTCCATTCGCGCAATTCGGTCAGGGACTTCACCGGGGCGCGATCGCCGAGCGATTTCAGCCAGCTGTTGAAGTCGCGCTTCATGCCGTATTTGAGAACGATGGAGCAGTTGTCATCATCGCCGCGTGCTTCGCCGGCCTGGCCGCAAATGCCCCAGAGCAGGAAATTGTCGTTGGGATTGGCGTCCACCACGCTGGGGATATTGGCCGGATCCACGATCACCGCGCCTTGCTGGCGCAGCACAGAGATCGCGTCATTCATGGCCTGCTGCTGATCGGGATTGAGCCCGCCGCGCTCGAACGGCTCGCCGGGAGGCATGATGGGGTCATAGAAGAATGCGCGGGGGATGCCGATGCGTGCACCCTTTAAGCCGTCAGCGCGAAGAAACCTTGTGTAGTCCCGGCCGGGCGGCCTCGCGCAATTGGATGTCGCCGGATCGTTGGGGTCCGGGCCAACGCCCTCCAGAATGCCCAGCAGAATCGCCGCGTCGGTCACGCTCTTCGCCATTGGGCCGGGCGTGTCCTGATCGGCGGTGATGGGAATCACGCCGTAGCGGCTGACCCGCCCGACCGTCGGCTTGATGCCCGCAAGCATGGTCCAGTTGGCGGGATTGAGGATCGAGCCCGAGGTCTCCGTCCCGATATTCGCGGCCCAGAAATTGGCCGAGGTGCCGATCCCGGAGCTCGAGCCGCCCGTGGGCATCGCCGGGCGGCCGTCGAAGATGCCATCGCGCGGATCGCGGCGCGGATCGTAAGGATTGAAGCCATAGCCCCCTAAGCCATTGTAATTGCCGGGCATTGGGGTCGGCGGCCCGGCCACCCAATTGGCCAGTTCGGTCATCCCGGTTTTGGCGATGATGATGGCCCCCGAGGCTCGCAGATTCTTGGCCAGCGTCGCTTCGTAAGGGGGCGTCAGGCGGTCGAAAGCCAGCGCGCCTCCGGTGGTGGGCATATCGGTGGTGTGGATATTGTCCTTCAGGGCAATCGGGATGCCGTGCAAGGGCCCGCGAATTCTTCCCTGCGCACGTTCGCGGTCGAGCGCGTCGGCCTCCTCGAGGGCGTGGGGATTGACGGTCAGAGCCGCGTGGAATTTGTCCTCATAGGTCGCAATGCGGGTCAGATATTGCAGCACCAGCTCGTGGGATGTGACCGCGCGTCGCGCCAGAGCAGCGCGCATTTCGGGAATGCTCGCTTCGACGACGCTGAAAGGCTTGCGAACCACCCCCTGCGCGCGGGCATCGGCAAAGGCGATGGGCAGCAAAAATGCCCACAGAATCAGCAATTTTTGGACGCGCAAGCGTTCCCCCCGACAGACGGCGAGCCAATCTATCGACCCCATCGGCGGCCGCCAAGCTTGCCTTGGCGGGCCCGTCCGCAGCCAATTCCCGGCTTTGGCGTTGCCTTGGCATGCCCTCGCCTGGAGAGAGGGGTGCCTGTAGGATCACATTTAAGGGGACTGCTCTGAGCGATTCTGCCCAATCCGATGGCCGCGCCTGGTATCGAACGGAGCGGCGAAACTCCGCCTTGCGATTCACCTTCGGCGGCGATTGGGTCATCGAGGAAATCGCCGCGCTCGACAAATCGCTTCGCACATTGGAGCTCGACGGCGCGAGGGAAGTCGAGTTTGACGGCTCCGAAATCAAGCGCATGGACAGCGCGGGGGCGTGGCTGATTTTGCGCGCCAAACATCAGCTTTCGGAGGCCGGCGCGAAAATTCGCGGAACAACCGTTCCCGATGCCTATCGCTCTCTGCTGGAAAAGCTCGATCGCGAGGTCAAGGGACCGCCTCCCTCACCGCCCCCGTATCGTCCGTTTACGGATTTTCTTGCGCGAATGGGACGGGGCGCGACGGAAATGGCCGAGACCGCCTACCGGCTTCTGGGCTTTCTCGGACGCATTACGGTGGAGACTTTCGAGGCGATCGTAAGACCAACTCGTGAACTTCCCTGGCCCGCTTTCGTCAATCAGATCGAGGCTACGGGACTGACCGCGGTTCCTATCGTCGGGCTCTTGTCGTTCCTTCTCGGCGTCGTGCTCGCCTATCAGGGCGCCGAACAGCTTAAGCGTTTCGGCGCGGAGATTTTCACTGTCAATCTCGTCGGTCTGTCTGTCTTACGCGAAATCGGCGTCTTGATCACGGCAATCATCGCGGCGGGCCGTTCCGGCTCGGCCTTCACGGCGCAGATCGGCACCATGAAGCTCAATGAAGAAATCGACGCCATGGTGACCATGGGACTCAACCCGGTCGAGATTCTGGTTTTGCCGCGCGTCCTGGGTCTCTTGGTGTCTCTGCCGCTGCTCACCCTTTACGCCAATTTCATGGGCCTCATCGGCGGCGCGGTGATGTGCTATTTCAGTCTCGACATCACCTTTCCCGCATTTTCACGCCAGCTGCAGGGCGCTCTCGCCTTCAGCCCGTGGAGCTTCTGGCTGGGCATCATCAAGGCGCCGTTTTTCGCTTTCACCATCGCATTGGTGGGCTGCTTCGAAGGCTTGCGCGTCGAAGGCACGGCCGAAAGCGTCGGCCAGCTGACCACACGCTCGGTCGTCGAATCGATCTTCCTGGTCGTCGTCCTCGATGCGGGTTTCTCCATTCTCTTCTCCATTCTGGAAATCTAGCGATGGTGATGCGGATCAAACCCAAGCGCGCCGAGCCCTCGCACGACGAGGTCGCGATCCGGGTGCGCGGTTTGGTGACACGCATGGGCGAAAAAGTGATTCACGATCATCTGGATCTGGATGTGAAGCGGGGCGAAGTTCTGGGTGTCGTCGGCGGGTCAGGTGCGGGAAAATCGGTCCTGCTGCGCTCGATCATCCACCTCATCAAGCCGGCCGAGGGGGAAATTTCCGTCTTGGGCAAGCGATTGGACCGCCTTAACGATCAGGAATTGCGCGCGCTCGAGATCCGTTGGGGGGTCCTATTTCAGGAGGGCGCGTTATTCAGCTCGCATACGGTGGCCGAAAACATTCAAATTCCCTTACGCGAATACACCAATCTGCCGCAGAGGCTCCTGGATGAAATCGCCGCCATGAAACTGTCCTTGGTGGGCCTGCCGCCCGACGCGGCCATGAAATATCCCTCCGAGCTCTCCGGCGGGATGAAAAAGCGCGCGGCCCTCGCGCGCGCCCTGGCGCTGGACCCCGAACTTCTCTTTCTTGATGAACCCACATCCGGCCTTGATCCTATCGCCGCCAATCATTTCGACGAGCTTCTGAGCGATCTGCATAAGAGCTTGAATCTCACTGTCTTCATGGTGACGCACGATCTCAACTCGCTGAAAGCGACCACCGACCGCATCGCGGTGCTCGTCGATAAGAAAGTGAAGATCGGCACGATCGAAAATCTGGTGAAAGATCCCAATCCCTGGATTCAGGAATATTTCAACGGCGCGCGCGGCC
>DASQIQ010000056.1:0-2129 GCA_035631495.1 Micropepsaceae bacterium | reverse complement strand
GGCCGGCTTCGGCGTATGGAATGCCGCGCTCAGCGCCGCCGGACCGATCTACACCGGCCGCCGGCTCGAGGAGGTATACCATCAGCGTCAAGCGTATTGGGACGAGACTGTCGCGCAATACAAACAAAAAGTGCTGGTCGCATTTCAAGAGACGTCGGATGCCCTCGTAGCGCGACAGACCTTGACCCTGCGGCGCACGGCGCTCGAAAGCCAAGTTCGCGCCCTGCGGAGTTCTTCAGACTTGGCGCTGATGCGATACCAGGCGGGGCGGGCAGCCTATTTCGAAGTCCTGGAAGCCCAGCAGCAGCTGTTCCCGGCCGAAAGTGCGCTGGCTCAAACCCAGCGCGATCAGCTTGTTGCTGTCGTCAATCTTTATAAGGCGCTTGGCGGTGGATGGAACGCGGACGAAGCAAAGCCCACGGAGCCTGCTGCAAACGCACCCCCCATGCAGGGCCCTGCTGAACGAGGAGAGAGACAGTGACGATGTCCGGAGCAATATCGGCCGGGAAGGTGGCTGCGCCCGCCAAAGCGACACTCCCGAATGGTCGTAGCCACGAAAAATTTCATCGTCTCGTCGCGACGGCGCAGCGTCAGACCGCAGTGGCCACGGCGGTCGCGCACCCGTGCGATGAAGTTTCGTTAAAAGGCGCTATCGAGGCAGCGCGACTGAGGCTCATTGTTCCAATTCTCGTAGGCCCATCCGCGCGAATCCACGAGGTAGCCGCACGCTCAGCGCTCGACATCAGTGCCTTCGAAATCGTCGATGCTTCCCACAGCCATGACGCCGCCGCGAAGGCCGTTGCGCTCGTGCGCGCGGGCCGCGCCGAGGCCCTGATGAAGGGGAGCTTGCATACCGATGAGCTCATGGGCGCCGTGGTGTCGCGCGAAGCGGGTCTCCGCACCGTCAGGCGTATCAGTCACTGCTTCATCATGGATGTGCCCGGTCAGCCCAAGGCGGTCATCATCACCGACGCTGCCGTGAACATAGCGCCGACCTTGGAAGAGAAGGTCGATATTGTGCAGAACGCAATCGACCTGGCGCACGTGATGGGCGAATCGGAAGTCCGCGTTGCAATCCTTAGCGCCATGGAGACCGTGAATCCGAAAGTGCCGTCGACGATCGAAGCTGCGGCTCTGTGCAAGATGGCCGATCGCGGACAGATCACTGGCGCACTGCTTGATGGTCCGTTGGCGCTCGACAACGCACTGAGCCCTGAGGCGGTCGCGGTAAAGAAGATCGTTTCACCGGTGGCAGGCCGGGCGAACGTACTCATCGTGCCGGACCTCGAGGCTGGCAACATGCTGGCGAAAAGCCTGTCCATCCTGGCCAATGCCGATGGCGCTGGCGTAGTCCTCGGCGCGCGCGTGCCGATCATTCTTACCAGCCGTGCCGATGCGTTGCTTACGCGGCTCGCATCATGTGCCGTTGCGGTCCTGATTGCGGCCGCGCGTCGGACAAGTACCGCGATTGGTTGACGGTTCACCATGAGCCACGGCATCAAAGCCACAAGTACCGGTCGCGATACGCCGTTGGCGGCAGGGGCAAGTGATCGATGAGCGGGTGCATCGCGGTCATCAATGCCGGTTCGTCGAGCATCAAATTCGCTCTTTATGAGGCCGGGTCCTCCCAGGCCATGTTGTTTCGCGGCCAGATAGAGCAGATCGGCATTTCGCCCCGCCTGCACGTCGAGAACGGCGAAAGGAAGTGTGTTGCTGAGGAGCGCTGGTCCGCGGAAGGACTAGATCATCGGGCGGCGACACAGGAAATTCTCAAGACGGCCGTCACGCTCATTCAGGGCGCACCCGTGGTGGGTGTTGGACATCGGGTGGTGCACGGTGGGGCCAACTATGCCGCACCCATTCGGATCGATGGTGAGGTGATGGCGGCGCTCGTTGCCCTGACGCCGCTGGCACCTCTGCATCAGCCGCACAATCTCGCTCCGATTGCGGCGATTTCCGAGGGCGCCCCGCAGATACCGCAGGTCGCCTGTTTTGATACGGCATTCCATCGAAGCCAGCCGAATCTGGCACAGCTTTTCGCCCTGCCGCGCAAGTTCACCGAGTCCGGCATACGCCGGTATGGCTTTCATGGCCTGTCTTATGAGTATGTCATGTTGCGCCTGAAGGAG
>DASQIQ010000055.1:0-5029 GCA_035631495.1 Micropepsaceae bacterium | reverse complement strand
CCGCCTCATTCGATCACCTCGTCGGCCTGCGCGAGCAGAATCGGCGGGATTTCGATGCCGAGCGCCTTGGCGGTCTTGAGGTTGATTACGAACTGGAACTTGGTCGGCTGCAAAATCGGCAAGTCGCGCGGCTTAGCTCCCTTTAGGACCTTGCCGGTATATATGCCTACTTGTCGGTATCCCTCTAGGATGCTCGGCGAGTAGCTCATCAGGCCGCCGTCCGCCGCAAATTCACGCCAGGGATAAATCGCAGGCATCGCATGATGTGCCGCCAATGTAGTCAATTTTCTCCGTTCACTAAAGAAAAGCGCATCGTTCGCAAGTACAAGAGCGTCGACCTTTTGCTGGACTAGCGTCAAGAAGGCTGCATCGAATCCGTCTGTAGTGTGTGTTTTCGCGACATGAACTCGCATTCCAAGCGGGCGCGCAGCGACTTTTATTTCATCCGCGTGATCTTCCGCATCCGAAAAGGTTGGGTTTATGAGCACGCCAATTACTGTGGCCCTAGGTAGCAATTGGTGTACAAGCCCCAGCCGCTTTGCTCCCAATTCGGACTGAAAGAAATTCAACCCTGTGATGTTGCCTTCAGGTCTGTTAATATTCCTGACAATGCCGAGCTTGACTGGGTCAGTGCCCATGATGAATACGGTCGGAATAGTCGAGGTTGCTTTCTTTGCTGCCTGTGGCGCAGGTTCGCCGCCGACGGCGGCGATAACCGTCACCTGACGGTCCACCAGATCGGCCGCTAGCGCGTCCAGTCGATCATAGTTACCTTCGGCCCAGCGATATTCAATCACCACATTCTGCCCTTCGATGTTGCCAGTTTCTTTCAAGCCTTCGCGGAACGCAGCCACGCGAGCAGCAAAGTCATCGGGACCTGTAGTGCCAAGGAAACCAATCACCGGCATCGGGGACTGCTGAGCGCTCGCCGAGAGAGGCCAAGCAGCCGCTGATCCTGCAATTCCTGCAATGAAATCGCGTCGTCGCATTGGTTCTACCCCTAGCCTTGGACTGCTCTTTTCGGCCATCAACTTAGGCCATAAAATAGCAGAAAGCCGTGGCCGGCGGTGAGGTCACCCGGTTCAATTTGCGTAGCACCAATTGGGAGTCGGGAATGTCGGCTCCGGGTCATTAGCCGCCCTTCTGCGCGCTCTGCTGAATGTCTGCTTTGCGCGCACATGCCCGAAGGTCCGAGAGGTGCCACTTCCGGAATCCCGCACCGCAGCAACGAGCGTCGTCATTCGATGATCTCATCAGCGCGCTGCTGAAGAAATAAAGGCACGTCGAGGCCGAGTTCCTTGGCAGCCTTGAGATTTATAACCAGCTCGAACTTGACCGGTGCCTGCACCGGAAGCTCGCTCGGTTTCGCGCCGCGCAAGACGCGATCGACATAGACCGCTGCACGCCGAAAATTATCGACGAAGTCATTTCCGTAGGACATCAGGCCGCCGCCTTCAGGGAAGAAACGGAACGGATAGACGGCAGGAAGGCGGTAACGCGCGGCCAGCGATGTAATCTCAATACGATGGATCGTCACGAAGGCGCTCGGCATCACAATAAGCCCACCATTCGGCTCGCGCGCATGTGCGGCGACAACCGACTCCAGCTCGGACATGTCGTGAACAGGTGCCGCGATTCCCTCCACTGCGAAGAACGCTGCGGCGGCTTTGAAGGCACTCAGGAAATTTTCGGCATAGGGCGCCGTTACCGGGTTGAACAAGAAAGCGACCCGGGTGACACGCGGCGCGATCTCCTTAAGCAGTTCCAGCCACTTGCCGGCCATCGAGCCCTCGAGGGCAATGAAACCCGTGGCGTTGCCGCCCGGCTGCGGCAGACTCGCGACGAAGCCCCCGCTCACTGGATCGACAACGAGCGCAAAAATGATCGGGATTGCGCGCGTCTGTTGCAGCATCGCCGCAGTGGTGGGTGTGTTATTGGACAGAATGAGGTCGGGCTGCAGTGTGACGAGTTCCTTCGCGAACCGCAGGATCGAATCTGCATCGTCTGATGTGGCCCATCGAGTGTCGATCCGAACGTTGCGGCCCTCGGTCCACCCGAGTTTCTGGAGTCCCTCCCGGAATGCGGCGACGAAGGCCTGTCCTTCCCGGTCACTCTCGGCGTAGCCCATCAGCACGCCGATTCGCCGCATCTGGTCGCCTTGCTGCGCGCGCGCAGTAAGCGGCAACGCCGCCGCGCTGCCGATCGCCAGGATGAACTCTCGCCGCCTCATTCGATCACCTCGTCGGCGATCGCAAGCACTCCGGACGGCAGTTTTAACCCAAGCGCCTTGGCGGTCTTGAGATTGATGACGAATTCGAACTTGGTCGGCTGCAGGACGGGCAGGTCGGCGGGCTTGTCGCCCTTGAGTACCCGGCCGGCGTATACCCCGCCTTGGCGCGCCGCCTCGCGGACGCTCGTTCCGTAACTCATCAATCCGCCAGCAACGGCATAATCGCGCGTGTAATAAATGGTCGGAACCGCGTGGCGTGCCGCCAACATAACGATTTGCTCGCGCAGACTATAGAACATGGGATTGGGATTGACGACGAGCCCGCCGAGTTTTTGCTCTCGCAGAGTTGCGAAAATCGCCTCAAGATCGCGTTCGCTGCTCACGTTGAGAACCTGGACGCGGATGCCAAGGTCCCGCGCCGCCTCCTGGGCGTCCCTCGCGTGAACTCTGCCGCCCGGGAAGTTCGGATTGACCATCACGCCAAAATCGCCATCAGGAATCAGTTCACGCAACAGCCCGAACCGCTTCGCTTCAAGCGAGGACGCGAGCCAGCTGATGCCCGTGACGTTGCCGGTGGGTTGCCCAAGGCTGTTGACGAGACCGGCCTCGATCGCATCGTCGCCGCTCACGAAGACGATCGGAATCGTGGTGGTAGCGTCCTTGGCTGCCTGCGCCGGCCCGCTGCCACCGACCGCGACAATCACCGCCACACCCCGGCGAACAAGATCGGCCGCCAGGTCGGGCAATCGGTCGGAGCGGCCTTCCGACCAACGATATTCGACCGCCACGTTGCGGCCCTCGACGTAACCGGCTTGGCTCAAGCCTTCATGAAAGGCGCTGACCAGGGGGGCCATCGGGCCCGGCGCTCCGCTGTTGATGTAACCGACGATCGGCAGCGGCTGCTGCGCGCGCGCCGCCAGCGGCCACGCCACCGTCGCGCCGCCGAGAAGCGATATGAACTCCCGCCGCCTCATTCGATCACCTCGTCGGCGCGCGCCAAGATCGACGGCGGCACATCGAGGCCCAGAGCTTTGGCAGTTGTGACATTGATCACGATCTCGAATTTGGTCGGCACTTGAACTGGAAGCTCGGCCGGGTTTGCGCCGCGGAGAATGCGATCGACATAAGGGGCGGCGCGACGAACGATGTCTTCAAGATCCGGGCCGTATGACAGCAAACCGCCCGCCGTGGGAACCTCGCGCCACGGATAGACGGCCGGCACTTTATTTCGCGCGGCCAGATCGATCATTGACATGCGATGATTCAGCAGGAAAAAATCCGCCATCGCGATAAACCCGCCGCCCGGCTTGCGGCCGAGGTCGGCGACCGCCACCCCAAGTTCCTCGGAACTGCGCACGGGCACCGCGACCGGAGTTACGTCCAATGAGCGGGCAGCCCTTTCAAAATCGGGCATGTAATACTTCCCGTGGCCGGGCGCGGTATCGGGATTGAAAATCATCGCCGCCCTCTTGATGCGGGGTGCGATCTGCGTCAAAAGCTCCAGCCACTTGCCTCCGATCGACGCTTCCGAATTGTGGAAGCCAGTGATATTGCCGCCAGGTCGCGAGAGGCTCGCAACAAACCCTTCCCCCACAGGATCGGAGACGATCGCAAACACGATCGGGATCGTCCGTGTTTCCTGCTGCAACGCCGCGGTCACCGGGGTCCCGAACGCGAGGATCACGTCAGGTTTAGCCCCTACGAGCTCCTTCGCAAAGCGCCGCATCAGATCCACATCGTTGGCGGCCCAACGGACGTCCATCCGTAGACCTTTGCCATCCGTCCACCCCAGTTCGGAAAGTCCCTTTCCGAACTGAGAGAGCCAGCCCTTTGCCCGTGAATCAGTTTCGTTGAACGCCAAAAGCACGCCGACGTGGCGTGTCGGCTGACCTCTCTGCGCGCGCGCCGCGAGCGGCCACGCCGCTGCGCCACCCAGGAGTGCGATGAAGTTACGCCGTCTCATGAAAATTGCCCCTCCGGCAAAGCCTAGCAAGGACGGCGTCGTGCGTCACAGCAAAATTGTTCCCTCAACGACCGAGATGGGTGATGAACGGACTTCCGTCTTCGCCCCGGCTATGTCCGTCTAACCCCTGAGAGAGGACCTGATTGCGGACATCGCGGTACGTCGGCGATGTGCCAACAGGAGGCATTGACACGATCATTCGATGTCACGGGCAAAGCCGACTTTCTGCGGCCGTTAGCAAATGACCGAGAATGACTCCAAGCGGACTTCTTGCACCGCACCAAGGATGGCGGAAGTCTTTCGGAAAGGCTGCTTGGTCAAGTTAAAGTTATTCAGGAAAAGTGGTATGCCCCGTTGAGGCTAAGTGGGTCTTGCGCAAGACCACATCCTTTCCATCCTGTTTTCCGAGCGCAGTTGATCAACGTCCAGCAAGTGCGGTCATGGGGCATTCCGTTCGCCGGATGTGCATCAAAAGGCGTGATCAATCAGATTACAAACATTCGCTTGACCTATCAATGGTGCGCAACCATGAGGTCCGTCGCAAGAGCGAACCCTGAACCACAGAACGGAACAATTGGTTATGGCCGTCACTCAACTCGACAAAGGCAATTCTTTCCGCGCGCTCCATCAAGGGACGCGCGCGTTCGTCATCGCCAACGTCTGGAGCGCGGGATCGGCGCGCGTTCTGGCGGGCCTCGGCTTTGCGGCGCTCGCCACCTCCAGCGGCGCGTCTGCCTGGGCATACGGCACGCGCGACGGCGGGATCACCCGCGACCAGGCACTCGCGCACGCGCGCGCCATCGTTGACGCGACCGATCTTCCGGTCTCGGCGGATC
>DASQIQ010000054.1:0-12976 GCA_035631495.1 Micropepsaceae bacterium | reverse complement strand
CCTCGCGCGCGAGCTCCATGCCGATCCGCTTGCGCACCTCGTAGACGTTCTTGCCTTCGACCACGGAATCGGGCCGCGCGAAATACACATATTCGAAGACGCAGAAGCGGCGCGGCTTGGGCGGAAAGGGATGCAGCGATTCGATGCCGTCCACCGTGATGACGATCATTTCGCCCGGCTCCACGTCGCGCACGAAATCCGCGCCGATGATGTCCAGAGCGCAGGTTTCCGACGACAGGATCCAGGCGTCGTCGAGCTTGCCCAGAACCAGCGGACGCACACCGTAGGCATCCCGCACGCCGATCAGTTTCTTGGACGTGAGCGCGACCAGGGAATAGGCGCCCTCGACCCGTTTGAGTGCGTCGATCAGCTTCTCGACGACGAATTCGTAATGGCTGCGCGCGGCGAGGTGAATAATGGCCTCGGTGTCCGAGGTCGACTGGAAGATCGCGCCTTCCCGTACCAGGTCGCGCCGGAGAATACGCGCATTGGTGAGATTGCCGTTATGCGCGATGGCGAGGCCCCCGCCCGACAGATCGGCGAACATTGGCTGCACGTTGCGCACGATGGAGCCGCCGGTGGTGGAATAGCGCACATGCCCGATGGCATTGGCGCCGCGCAGATTCTGGGTGTGGCCTTCTTTGCCGAAGATATCGCCCACCAGGCCGACATGGCGTTCGGAAATGAACTGGGCTCCATCGAAGGTAACGATGCCGGCCGCCTCCTGACCGCGATGCTGCAGGGCATGCAGTCCGAGCGCGGTCAATGCCCCGGCGTCTTCGTGGCCGAAAACGCCGAAAACACCGCATTCTTCATGAAATTTGTCGTCGAACGGGATGGTCATCGCGCCGGTGTGGGGTCGCCTCCGTTGGTCTGAAACAACCTGTCTAGCGCGCTGCGATCATCGGCGCCATAGGTCTTCGCCGGGGTCGTTTCCGGCGCCGGGGGCCTGGCGTCTTTGGGTGCCTCGGCGCCTGGCGAGGCGCTGGCTTCTTGCGGCGTTAACGAACGCAGCACATCACTCGTATTGCGAATAAGGGGAAACAGCCGCGCTTTGGTTAGCGTGGCGGGATGATCGCGGACCGGCACGAGCGCCGCAAAGGCGATATATGCAAAGCCGACAATCACCAAGCCACGCGCCAGGCCGAAGACGAAGCCGAGCGTGCGGTCGATCGGACCGATCTCCGACTTCTTCACCTGTTCGGAAACCCGGTGGCTGAAGATGGAGAGCGGAATGAACGTGATCAGGAAGGTGCCGACAAAAACCGCGATCCATTCGAGCCAGGGCGGCGAGATATAGTCGCTCAGCAGCGGCTGGAACAAAGGCGTGAAGCGCAGCGCGATGTAGCCGGCGACCACCCATTCGATGATGGCAAAGGTCTCGTGGACCAGTCCGCGAAAACCCGCATAGCCGGCCGAAACCAGAATCACCACGACGACCAGGATGTCGATTGCCGTAACGGATAGTTGACCCATGATTCGCCCCAATCAGGTGCGCCAGTTTATCACTTTGTCGCAAACAAGATTCGCTCAGCGGTGCGAATCGCCGATCACGTGGACCAGGTCGCTCACATCCCCGATGCCTTCGAGGGCAAGAGTGAGCCCGTGCGCTTTGGTGCCCGCAGGCACGAAGGCGCGGGTAAAACCCAGCTTGGCCGCCTCCTTCAATCGGGCTTCGGCATGCGGCGCTGGCCGTATGTCGCCCGATAGAGCGATTTCGCCGAACAGCACGCTGCCTTTGGGCAAAGGCCGCGCCGTGAAGGCTGAAATCAGGGCCGCCGCCGCAGCCAAATCCGCCGCCGGCTCGGCAATCTTCAATCCGCCGGCCACGTTCAGATAGACATCGCGCCCCGATAATCCAAGGCCACCTCGCGCATCCAACACCGCCAGGATCATCGCCAGACGCCCCGCATCCCAGCCCACCACCGCGCGGCGCGGCGTGCCGTAGCCGGTCGGCGCGGCGAGCGCCTGGATTTCGCACAGCAAGGGGCGTGTGCCCTCGATGCCGGCAAAAACGGCCGCGCCGGGCGCCTGACTCGAGGAATCGCCAAGGAAGAGCGCCGACGGATTGGAGACTTCGGCAAGTCCGGTTCCGGTCATCTCGAAGACGCCGATCTCATCGGTCGCGCCGAAACGGTTTTTCACCGCGCGCAGGATCCGGAAATGGTGTCCGCGCTCGCCTTCGAAATAGAGCACCGCATCGACCAGATGCTCGACCGCTTTGGGACCGGCGATCTGGCCATCCTTGGTTACATGGCCGATGAGAATGACCGCTACGCCGCTGGATTTGGCGTAGCGCACCAAATCATGGGTGGCGGTGCGCACCTGAGCGATGGTGCCGGGCGCGGCATCGAGCGCCGAGGTCCACACCGTCTGTATGGAGTCGATGACCAGGATGTCGGGCGGAGGCGCCGTTGCGAGGGTCGCAAGGATGTCCTCGACGCAGGTCGCGGCGCCGAGCTGAACCGGCGCTTTGGCCAGACCCATCCGCGCGGCGCGCAAACGCACCTGCGCGAGCGCCTCTTCGCCCGAGACATAGACGGCGGATTTCTTGGCGCCCGCATAGGCGGCGAGGACCTGCAGCACCAGGGTTGATTTTCCGACGCCCGGATCGCCGCCCAAGAGCAGCGCGGAACCCGGCACGAGGCCTCCGCCGGTGACGCGGTCGAACTCGCCGATTCCGGTCAGGCGGCGCTGCGGCTCCTCGGCCGCGCTCGACAAACCCTCGAGCGCAAACGGCCGGCCCTTGCCGGCGCGGCGCGCCGAAGCGCCGCCGGGCGGCGCGGCCTGTTCCTCGATGAGCGTGTTCCAGGCGCCGCAATCATCGCAACGGCCAGACCATTTGGGGTGCGCCGCGCCGCAGGACTGGCAGACAAAGGCGAGGGCCCCGCGCGCCAATCTAATCCTCCCTTGGCGAAGCCGAGTCCCGCCGTGAGGTCACCGGCGTACCTCCATCTTGATGGGGCCTTCGGCCGAACCATGGATGAATTGGTCGACAAAGGGATTGCCGCTGCGGTCGATGTCCTTGGTCGCCCCGTCCCAGATGATCTTGCCCTTGTAGAGCATGGCGATCCGGTTGGAGATCTTGCGCGCGCTGGCGATGTCGTGGGTGATGGAGATGGCGGTCACGCCAAGGTCGCGCACCGTCGATGCGATCAGATCGTTGATGACATCGGCCATGATCGGATCAAGGCCCGTCGTCGGCTCGTCGAAGAAGATGATCTCCGGATCGGCAGCGATGGCGCGGGCAAGGCCGACGCGCTTCTGCATGCCCCCGGAGAGTTCCGCCGGGGAAAGCTGCGACACTTCCTCGCCGAGGCCGACTTTGGCGAGCTTTTCCAGTGCGATGTCGCGTGCCTTGTTGCGGCTGACGCCACGCCCCTGGATCAGACCGAAGGCGACGTTCTCCCAGACCGGCAGACTGTCGAACAAAGCTCCGCCCTGAAACAGCATGCCGAATTTGCGCAAGAACGCGTCACGTTTGCGGCCGCCCAGGCGAGTCACCTCCTCGCCATCCACTTTGATCGAGCCCGCATCGGCGCGAATGATTCCAAGCACGCATTTGATGGTCACCGACTTGCCGCTGCCCGAACCGCCGAGGATGACGATGGAATCACCGTGATTGATGGCGAGGTCTATACCGTCGAGGACGATCTTCGGCCCGAAGCGCTTCTTCACGCCTTTGAGTTCGATTTTGGGGCTCACCGCCATCGCTCGCTCACTTGCTGAAGAAGACGGAGGTGAGGACGTAATTCGCCGCCAGAATCAGGATCGAAGCGGAGACGACCGCATTGGTGGTGGCCGCGCCGACGCCTTGCGCTCCGCCCTTGGAATGGAATCCGTTATAGCAACCCATCAGGGCGATGATGAAGCCGAACACGGCGGCCTTGACCAAACCCGACACCACGTCCTCTTGCGTGACGAAGTTCGCGGTGTTCTTCAGATAGACCGCGCCGTTGAAATTCAGGCTGTTGGTGGCGACGATATAGCCGCCGAACACGCCGATGGCATCGGCGATTCCCACCAGGATCGGCATGCTGATCACGGCGGCGATCAGCCGCGGCGTGACCAGATATTTGACGGGATTGGTGGAGAGCGTGGTCAGTGCGTCGATCTGCTCGGTGACGCGCATGGTGCCGATCTCGGCAGCGATGGCAGCGGCGACACGGCCCGCCACCATGAGCCCAGCGATCACCGGCCCAAGCTCGCGCGTGATGCCCAGCACCACGATCTGGGGCACAAAGGCTTCCGCGCCGTAGCGATTGCCGCCGATGAAGATCTGCAGGCACAGCACGGCGCCGGTGAAGAACGCGGTGAGGCCCACCACGGGAAGCGAGAAAAAACCAATGCGCAGCATCTGCTGGAGTATCAGGGTCCAATAGATCGGCGGGCGAATGGCATGCGACACAGCCCCGCCGGTGAAAAGGGCGAGCCTTCCCGTGACGGCGAGGAAGGCGAGGAATACGCGTCCGACAGCGGCGAAGATGTTCATCGCCGTGCCATGCGGTATTGCGGACACAAGCACAAGAGATTCATTTCACCCATCCACATAGACGCGGTGCGCGCGCGGGCCCAAGGAAGCGAGAATCTCATGGGTGATGGTGCCCGCGGCTTCCGCCACCTCTTCCAGAGTGACGGTGTCGCCCAGGAATTCGACCTCCGCGCCGCGCACCAGCGCAGTTTCGGGCACGTTTGTGGCGTCGAGCGCGAGAAGGTCCATCGAGATGCGGCCAGCGAAGGGAACATAGACGCCGGCAATGGCGGCGCGCCCCTTGCCCGCCATGGCGCGGATCAGCCCGTCCGCGTAGCCCGCGGCCACGGTGACCAGCACCGAGGGCCGCGCGGCGGAGAAGCTGGCGGCATAACCGACCGTTTCTCCTTCATCGATGTGACGCACCTGAAGCACACGCCCGGTAAGCACGGCCACGGTGCGATAGGGGTTCGGACGGGGCGGCATCGGATTGCCGCCGTAAATCGCAAGGCCGGGGCGCACCAGATCGAAGCGGTAATCGCGCCCCAGCTCGATGCCGGCCGAGGCGGCGAGGCTTGCCGGCGCCGGCGGCAACAGGGCCAAGGCGGCGCGGAAGCGCGCGAGCTGGACCCAGTTCATATCGCGGTCAGGCTCGTCGGCCCTCGCGAGATGACTCATAATCAGCACCAGATTGATGCCCGCCAGCGCTTTGCGCAGATTCGCGACCAATTGCGAGAGCTCGCCGTGGGAGAAGCCGGAGCGATTCATACCGGTGTCGATATGAAGCGCCGCGTCGAGCTCGCGATGCTCGGCCCGTCCCAGGGCCGACCATTCGGCCACTTCCTCCAGCGAATTCAGCACCGGAATCAGCCGATGAGCGAGGAGCGCAGGCGCGGTGCCCCGCGCAAGGCCGTCCAAGACAAACACACGCGCCTGGGGAAGGATCTCCCGCAACGCGATGCCCTCTTCCAGGCGCGCGACAAATAAGGAATCCGCGCCCGCGGCGGCGAGCGCATGGGCCACCGGCGCCAAGCCCATGCCATAGGCATTGGCTTTGACCACCGGCGCGGCCCCGGCGGGGCCTGCGCGGCGCAGCACTTCGCGATAATTGGCGGCGAGCGCTCCCAAGCGCACCGTCAATTGGGCCTGCGCGCTTTCGCGCGATCCTGTTTCCGCCTTGCTCATCCCTTCAGAAAACGACAAGCCGCCTTGCCTCGTCAAATGGGCGCCCGCCTCTTGTGCGGCTTGCCGGGTCCGCCCCAACCTTGCGCCATGTCCGTGATTCTTCCCGCCATCCTACCGGTTTTCATCATGGCGCTGTTGGGCTTTGCTTTGGCGAAGTCGGGCCGGCTCATGGATGGGGGCACGACCGCGTTCCTGGTGGCTACGGTCGGCACGCCGGCGCTGGTCTTTTCCAATCTGGCGACGACGCCGTTTAATTCCGGGACGCTGCTCTCACTTGCCGCAGCGACAATGATCGCAATCGCGTTCTATCTCCTGGTCGGGGCAATCGCTCTCAGGTGCGGCGGTCTCAAGCTGCGCACCTACCTTCCCTCCCTCGCCTTTCCCAATGCGGGCAATCTCGGCCTTCCGCTCGCGCTCTACGCGGCCGGCCAGGAGGGATTGAACGATGCCATCATCATTTTTGCCGTGACCTCGATCGTCAATATGACGGCTGGACAGGTCATTGCCGCGGGAAAGGGAAAGTGGGCCCGCGCCTTGCGCAGCCCGATCATTCCCGCCGTCGCTCTGGGGGTGACTTGCGCCTATTTCGGCGTGACGCTGCCGCTATGGCTCACCAACACGCTCTCCCTGCTTTCGGGCCTGACCATCCCCTTGATGCTGCTGATGCTCGGAACCTCGCTGGCGAAGATCCAGGTGACAGGCTTCCCACGCGCGGCGGCGTTATCGGTCTTGCGCATTTCGATGGGCGCGGTAGCGGGATTCGTGCTCGCGAGCGCGTTCGGCTTCGTGGGGCCCGAGCGCGTCGCCTTCGTCGTGCAATGCGCCATGCCGGTTGCGGTTTACAATTACCTCTTCGCGCAAATGTACGACAATGATCCGGAGGACGTCGCGAGTCTGGTCATCGTTTCGACCGTGCTGTCGGTGGTGACGACGCCGATCTTATTGGCGGTGCTGGTGCCGTAGACGTCCCCCCTTCCGACGCTGCGCGCCACCTTCACCCTCAAGGGGGGAAGGTGGCATCATCAAATCTCGCCGCCAATCCGGCGGCCACGTCGCGCCGGGGATGACTTTGTTGATCACGAACGTCCGTCCGGACTTGCCAGGTTTGAGAAGCGCGTGAAGCGCTCGTCGAAGAAGAGCTCCACCTTGTTGGTGGGGCCGTGGCGGTGTTTCTCGACCAGAATCTCGGCGCGGTTGTGGGCGCGCTCGAGTTTCTGGACCCATTGATCATATTCAGCGGTGCCGGGTTCTGGCTCGCGCGACTTCAAGTAGTATTCTTCGCGGTAGACGAACATCACCACATCGGCGTCCTGTTCGATGGAGCCCGATTCGCGCAAGTCCGAGAGGATGGGCCGCTTGTCGTCGCGATTGTCCACGCCGCGCGAGAGTTGCGAGAGTGCCATCACGGGCACGGACAATTCCTTGGCGAGCGCCTTCAGCCCTTTGGTCACGTCGGAGATTTCCTGAACCCGGTTCTCGAAACGCCGCGTGGAAGGCTCCACCAATTGCAGATAGTCGACGACGATGAGCCCGATCTGCTTCTCGCGCTTCAGACGCCGGGCACGCGCCGCGATCTGCGCGATGGAAATGCCGCCGGTGTCATCGATGTAGAGCGGCAGATCGCCCAGCACTTGCGCGGTGTGCACAAAGCGGTCCCATTCGGAATCGCTAAACCGGCCGGTGCGAAGTTTGCGCATATCGATCTCGGTCTGCTCGGATAATATGCGGGCGGACAATTGCGATGCCGCCATTTCCAGTGAGAACAGCAGCACCGGCGCGCCGCGCTTTGTACCGGCCTGGTCGGTCTTGTCCTGGGCCCACATACGCGAGGCATGGAACGCCATATTGGTCGCCAGCGAGGTTTTGCCCATGCCGGGGCGGCCCGCGACGATGATCAGGTCGGACGCATGAAGGCCGCCCAACAAGGAATCCAAATCGGTGAAGCCCGAGGGTACGCCGGAAATATGGCCGCCCCGCGCCAGAGCCTGTTCCGCCTGCTGCACGGCCTGCGACAAGGCCACGTCGAAACCGATCGGGCCTTCGCCGAAGCGGCTCTTTTCCGCGACGCGGTACAACGCTTTTTCGGCGTCCTCGATCTGGCTTGCGGGCGCAAAATCGATGGGCGCTTCAAAGGCGGTGTTGACGATGTCCTCGCCGATGCGGATCAACTCCCGCCGCATGGCAAGATCGGCCAGGATGCGCGCGTAATCCTTGACGTTGGGAATGGCGGGCGCGGCGCGCGCGAGGCTTACGAGATACGCCTGACCACCGACTTCGGCCAGGCCGGCATCCTGCTCCATCAAGGCCTTCAAGGTGAGCGGCGTGACGGCGTGGCCCTTCGCCCACATGCGCTCGATCGCGTCGAACAGACGTTGATGCAGCGGATCGTAAAAATGCTCGGGCTTGAGCACGGTGGAGACGCGTTCAAGCGCATAATTGTCGATCAGTATGGCGCCGAGGAGCGCCTGCTCGATGTCGACATCATAAGGAAGTTGGCGGACAACGTCTTGATCCATGACTTCCCAACGACCTGTGACGATGCGTGACGCGAATCACTGTGTCGAGCAATTATAGTTCCGGCACAAGTGTCGGTTAGAGGTGTTCACAGGTAAGATCACCGCCGCTCAGCTTGCGCTTTTATTGCGCGCTGCAACATGCGCAGAGCTTCGTCAATGCTAAGCCGCCGCGGGCTCACGCGGACTTTCTTCCGCGGAGGCAAATCTCATCATGCGCTCGGTGTCGAGCATGTAATCGCGGGTCATGGGAAGCGTCTCGATCCGCTTGGAAAGCTGTATCTGAAACACCGCCTGCCGATCGTAGCGAAAGGTCATTTCGGCCGCGGCGAGATAAAATTCCCACATGCGGCAGAACCTTTCATCGTACAGGGCCGCCGCCTTCGCCCAATTCTTGAGAAATCGCGTGCGCCATTCTTTCAAAGTCTCGGCATAATGAAGCCGGAGGATCTCCACGTCGGTGACGTAAAGACCCGAGCGTTCAATCGCGGCCATCATCTCGCTCAAAGCCGGCACATAACCACCGGGGAAAATATATTTGGCGATCCAAGGGTTGGTCGCACCCGGACCGTCCGTTCGCCCAATCGTGTGCAGCAGCGCCACGCCACCGGGAGCCAGAAGCTGATGAAGCTTGCGAAAGAATGTATCGTAATAGCGCACGCCGACATGTTCGAACATGCCTACCGAGACGATGCGGTCGAACGGCCCGCCGAGGTCGCGATAATCCTTTAGCTCGAAGCGGCAGCGTTCCGAGAGGCCGGCGGAGACAGCCCGTTGATTGGCGAGCGCCAATTGCTCTTTCGAAAGCGTTACGCCCAGAACGTTCGCGCGTGCTTCGCGCGCGAGCTCAAGACCAAGGCCTCCCCATCCCGAGCCGATGTCGAGCACGGCAAGGTCGGGGGTGTCCAATTTCAGCTTCGCGGCGATGTGACGCTTCTTGGCCGCCTGGGCAGCCTCCAGGGTCATTCTGGGCTCATTGAAATAGGCGCAGGAATATTGCCGGTCGGCGTCGAGGAACAGATCGTAAAGCGCGGCGGACAGGTCGTAATGATGCGCGACATTCTTCCGCGCCCGCGTCGCGGGATTGAACTGCGAAATCGACCGGTACAGGTGGCGAAGCAGCCGCCATGCCCGCATATTCGCCGGCAAGTCGCGCGTTCCCATGTTCGAGATCAGGATTTCGAGGACGTCGGCGATGGTGCCTTCTTCGACGGTCAGGCGTCCATCCATATAGGCCTCGCCGAAGGCGAGTTCCGGCCGTAAGCCGACGGTCCAGGGTGTCCAACGGCCATGAAGCCTGGCGGTCGCGCGTGGTCCGCCCGCGCCGAAGACATATTGCTTCCCATCGGGCCAGACAAAGGTGAGCGTCCCATGCTCAACAAGTTCGGCAAGAACGACGCCTAGCATCTTCTTCCCCTGGAGTTTCTTCGCCTCCCTGAGAGCGAACTTAGCCCCGATAGCGGTCAATCAAAAGAGCGTGACCGTGAAAGGGCCCACTTCGGCGTACGCAACCGTACCAAGAGGCCAGAATCGGCCGTTATTCGCAATCTTTGAATTCGCCGAGCTTGCATTTCTCTGCCATGGCCTTGGCGGCAAGGATCTGGTCGCGGTTCATTTTGGCGGCCACGGCTTTGCTGTTTTCGTCGGCGATCTTGGATTGGTCGCCGGTGAGCGTCACCGCTGCGGCGTTGAACCAGACCAACGCCCGGGCGAGGTTCTGGGGTGCGCCCTCCCCATTCGTATAGAGCGTCGCCAGATTGAACTGGGCGCGGCCATTGCCCTGCTGCGCCGCCATGCGAAACCATTTGAGCGCTTCCTTCGGGTCCTTTGGCACGCCCTGACCGTCATAATACATCGCGCCGAGATTGAGCTGGGCGCTAGCGTTGCCCTGCTCGCCGCCCTTGCGGTACCAAAGGGCGGCCTGCTTGTAGTCCTGCGGCACACCACGACCATTGGCGTACATCAGGCCAAGGGAGTATTGCGCATTGCCATTGCCGTGATCGGCCGAGAGCCGATACCAGCGCGCGGCCTCCTTATAATCCTGGGTCACGCCGATCCCGCGCTCATACATCGAGCCGAGATTGACCTCGGCGCTGGGATTCTTCTTGTCGGCGGCGAGGTGGAACAGGCGCAACGCCTCGTTGTAATCCTTCTTCACGCCCCGGCCATACTCGTAGAGAAGGGCCAGATCGACCTGGGCATAGACATTGCCCTTGGCGACCGCCTTGAGAAACCATTTCGAGGCTTCGGTGTAATCCGCTTTGACGCCAAGGGCCTCGTTGTACATCACCCCGACATTGTATTGCGCCGTGACGTTTCCCTGTTCCGCCAATGGCTTCAACAGCTTGAGCGCGGTGGGATAGTCGCCTTTCTGGTAGGCCGCGAAGGCATCCTCCGCCGGCGAGGCGTTGGCGCCCGCAGCTACGAGCAGCATGAAAGCGGCAATGAGGATGGGTCTCAGCATGGCTCGTCCCCCGATGGAGCGAGCCTAGCGTCGTTCCGGGTGCTTCGGAAGACCCCTCGCCTCTTCACCTCAACCCTGTACTTGTCGTCCATCTTGGCTTTCCCTTGGCGGCATAAGAAGGAAGGGTCATGACCGGAGCGATCAGGATCGGCGTGGGCGGCTGGAGTTTCGAGCCATGGCGCGGTGTTTTCTATCCGGATGGCCTGCCCCAGAAACGCGAACTGGAATTTGCCTCCCGCGCTTTGACCTCCATCGAGATCAACGGGACCTATTACTCGACCTTCAAGCCGGACAGCTGGCGCAAATGGCGCGACGAAACCCCGGACGGCTTCGTCTTTACGGTAAAGGCTTCGCGCTTTTGCACAAATAGACGGATTCTCGCCGGAGCGGGCGAATCCATCGAGCGCTTCATCGGACAGGGCCTGACCGAGCTTGGCGGTAAGCTCGGCCCGATCAACTGGCAGTTCATGGGGACCAAGAAATTCGATCCGGCCGATTTCGGCGCCTTCCTCGCGCTGCTTCCCAAGGAAAAGGACGGCATCGCCTTGCGCCACGCCATCGAGGTACGCAGCCCGACTTTCGCGTGCCAAGCGTTCTACGAATTGGCACGCGAGCATGGTGTCGCCATCGTCTACGCCAGGGGCGAGGATTTTCCCGAGATCGACCAGGCTGCTGCCGATTTCACCTATGCCCGCCTGATGGCGAGCCGCGAAGATCTGGAGACCGGCGTCAGCGAAGCGGAACTGGCCGCTTATGCCCGGCAGCTTCGGGCTTGGGCCAAACGCGGCGACGTCTTCGCCTATTTCATCTCCGGGGCCAAAATTCGCAATCCCGCAGCAGCACAGGCTCTGATCCAAAAACTCGGATAAGGCCTCTCTCGACAAACGAGGGTCCCATACCCAACTAAGCGACGAGGGATCAAAAGATGGCCGATTATCGCAAGACTCCCGAGGCCCTATCGGCGCTCTCGCCGGAACAATATCGCGTCACCCAAGAGAGCGGCACCGAGCGCCCGGGAACCGGCAAATATCTGAACAACAAACAACCGGGGATTTACGTCGACGTCGTGTCAGGCGAGCCATTGTTCGCTTCGTCCGACAAATATGAGTCGGGCTGCGGCTGGCCGAGCTTCACAAAGCCGATCGAGCCCACCAACGTCAAAGAGTTGCGGGACAGATCCCATGGCATGATCCGCACCGAAGTGCGATCGGCGCATGGCGACAGCCATCTCGGACACGTCTTTGACGATGGGCCAACGGACCGCGGCGGTCTGCGCTATTGTATCAACTCGGCCTCGCTGCGGTTTGTCCATCGCGACGATATGAAGGCCGAGGGCTATGGCGACTATCTGGATCAGGTGGAGGACATATGATGGCCGAGGAACGTGCCGTTCTCGCGGGCGGGTGCTTCTGGGGAATGCAGGATTTGATACGCCGTAAGGAGGGCATCATCTCGACGCGCGTCGGCTATTCGGGCGGCGATGTGCCTAACGCGACCTATCGCAATCATGGCTCCCATGCCGAAGCCATCGAGATCGTCTTCGATCCCTCGAAGATCAGCTATCGGAAGCTGCTGGAATTCTTTTTTCAGATCCACGATCCAACGACGCTGAACCGGCAGGGCAATGACAGGGGCACGAGCTATCGCTCGGCCATCTTCTATACGAGCGACGAACAGAAGCGTGTCGCCGAGGACACCATCGCGGATGTGGAAGCCTCCGGACTCTGGCCCGGCAAGGTGGTGACGGAAGTGACCCGGGCCGGTCCGTTCTGGGAAGCCGAGCCAGAGCACCAGGATTATCTGGAACGCATTCCGAACGGCTACACCTGTCACTTCGTCAGGCCCGGCTGGCGGCTGCCCGTCCGGTCGGGAGCCCGCAAGGCAAGCTGATCCCCACTTCAAGCGCTTTTTGGTCTCTTCGGAGAGCGGACGGGGCGCGCGGTTGCTCGCGCCGATGTGTTCAGTGCCACAGCGGCGCGAAAGAGCGCCTTCAACGCCTTTTCATCGATTGTGTCGTCCTCGTGGAAATCGATGGCGCGTCTCGTGTTGCCTTCGAGGCTAGAGTTGAAGAGGCCTGAAGGGTCCTTGAGCGAGGCGCCCTTGGCGAAGGTCAATTTCACGGCATTCTTGTACGTCTCGCCGGTGCAGATGATTCCGGCGTGCGACCACACCGGAACTCCCAGCATTGCATTCGACGGCTTACTCCATTTCACCTCCTCGACAATTTCGGGGTCGGCCTGCTTGATGAGACTACGGACCCGAGCGAGCGTCTCGCCCCGCCAATCATCCAACTCCTTGATTCTCGCATCGATCAGCTGAGAGGGAGAGTCTTCGCCTTTTCCC
>DASQIQ010000053.1:0-2672 GCA_035631495.1 Micropepsaceae bacterium | reverse complement strand
TTCCGGCGCTTTGACCTGATCTGTGTCAATGCACTCGGCTATCTTTTCTTTAACATGGGAAGCGTCCAGGGTTTGCGTATGCAAGCTATTCACATTTCTGCCGGGGGAAGACACTTGCGTAAGGCATACGGCAAGCGGAGGTTCAGTATCGGCCTCCGAGGTCTGTTTTTGTGTTCGGCGGCCCTTGGCTTCGCCGTTCCGGCTCTGGCGCAATCTCCGCCCGCCACTCCCGAGGCGCCGCCTGTCGCGGCGGATGCGATTCCCGAGCAGGTCCTGGTCACCGCTCCCCGGTTCGAGCTTCTGGGGACGGCCACCACCTCCAGCCAAGGGATCATTCTCAAACAGGAGCTGCTTGAGATTCCCGCCTACCGCGCCGGCCAGTTGCTGGAAACGGTGCCCGGACTCGTCGTCACCATCCACAGCGGCGAAGGCAAAGCCAACCAATATTTGCTGCGCGGGTTCAACCTCGATCACGGCACGGATCTGGCGACGTTCATCGACGGGGTGCCCGTGAACATGCGCACGCATGCGCATGGCCAGGGCTATACGGATTTGAACTTCTTCATTCCAGAACTGGCGACCGGGATCAATTATACCAAGGGGCCTTATTTCGCCGCCGAGGGCGATTACGCCTCCGTGGCCGCCGTTTATATCGACTATCTCGACGAGATCGACGACCAGGTCTCCGCGACGGGAGGCAGCTTCAGCTATCAACGTCTGTTCGGTGCGGCGACACGGAATTTCATGAGCGGCCGCGTGCTGGGCGGGCTCGAGCTCGTCCATTATGACGGGCCGTGGACGCATCCCGACAATGTGCGGAAAGTAAACGCTGTCCTGCGTTACAGCGAGGGCGAGGCGCGCGAGGGCTGGTCTCTCACCGGCATGCTGTATCGCGGGCTGTGGAATGCGACCACCGATCAGCCGGAGCGCGCGATGGACCCGGCCTATATGTCGAGCCTCGGTCTCACGCCCATCAGCCGTTTCGGCACGCTCGATCCGTCCGATGCCGGCCGGGCGCAGCGCATGAGCCTGTCGGGCATCTATTCGCATGGCACGCTCGACTGGCATGTCGACGCCAATGCCTATGCCGTCAACAACCGGCTGACGCTCTGGAACAATTTCGGTCATTTTCTGGATGATCCCATCAATGGCGATCAGCACGCCCAGAACGACACAAGGGGTTATTACGGCGGCGGCGCCAGCTATACCCAATATGGCATGCTGCTCGGCGCCAACAGCGAGACCGTGGTCGGTATCCAGGGGCGCTATGACGATATCCACGTCAACCGCCTTCATACCAAGGATCGCGTCACGCTCTCGACCGATGTAGAGGATTGGGTCCAGGAAGGCAGCGCCGGTATATACCTTCAGCAGACGGATTATTGGAATGAGTGGTTTCGCTCGGTCTTGGGCGCCCGGGAGGATTACCTCAACGCCCATGACAGAGGAACCAATGCCGGCAACGCCGACACCACGCTGTTTCAACCGAAAGGCAGCTTGATCTTCACCCCGCTGGACAATTGGGAGTTCTATGTCAGCGCCGGGCAAGGCTTTCACAGCAATGACGTGCGCGGCTCGACCTCCATCGGATCGCCGCTTCTGGTGAAATCGACGGGCAAGGAAATCGGTGTCCGCACCACGCCGTTCACCGGTTTCACCGCAACTGTCACCCTGTTCCAGATGGAGTTCCAATCCGAGCTGACTTACGATCCCGAAGCGGGTCAGACCGTTGCCGGCCGGCCGAGCAAGCGCACCGGCGTCGAAATCAATGGGACCTACACGCCATTCGATTGGCTTGAGTTCTATGGCAGCGTCGCCTTTACCCATGCCCGCTACACGGATGTGGATCCCGCCGGGCAGTTCATTCCGGACGCGCCCGCGGTGATCGGCAATCTGGGCATCTATGTCCGCGATGCGGGGCCCTGGTTCGGCGCGCTCGAATACCGGTATCTCGGTAAGCATTCCCTGATCGAGGACAATTCGATCACCTCGGCCGGCGACCAGGAATGGAACATGAATATCGGCTACAATTTCGCCAACGGCCTCAAGGCGACGCTCGGCATCTATAATTTGTTGGATTCCAAGGACAACGCCGCGGAGTATTTCTACACCGACCGTCTTCCGGGAGAACCGGCAGCGGGTGTCGGTGATTTGCACATCCACCCCTTGGAGCCGCGCGCCTTCCGCTTCACGCTCAGCAAGACGTTTTAGCCCCGCGGCACTACGGTTTCACGCTGAACGCGAAATCGCCTTCGGTGCGGTGTGTGTCGACGGATACGACGTGCCATTTGACGCGGTAGGCGCCTGCCGACAGCGGCGGCAAATCGGCCAGAAGCACCTTGCGATCATTGCTGTCCAGACGGACATTCCGCGCCGGCACTGCGCCGCCCGATCCATTCGTCACATCGATGCCGGAAAAGGCAAGCTCTATCGCCTCGCTGAATTCGAGGCGAAGCGTTTGGGGTGCCGCCACCGTCGCCCCCACGGTGGGATCGCTCTTCAGCAGGAATGCATGAGCCTCCGCTTCCTTGTTCATCACAAGAAGGCAGAGCATCGTTGTGAGAAAAAGAAACCGTCGCATGATCATCCTCCGAACAGGGGCCGGCCGAGGGTCGCCGGGAATAGGTCATCGATGTAGAAGTGGAGCTGCGCCAGAAAGCCGACGGCAGATC
>DASQIQ010000052.1:0-7087 GCA_035631495.1 Micropepsaceae bacterium | reverse complement strand
CTTCGCTTTGCGCTTCTCAATCACGGCGCCGCCGCTCTTGTCAGGGAGCCAAAACGGGGTTGGATTCCCGATCTGGGCCACGCCAATGACTGGCATGCGGGCCTGACGCCCTTATTGCTCGCAAGGGGCGGCCGCCCGCACCCCGCAACCCTCTTTACGATCCACAATCTCGCTTATCAGGGCCTGTTCGAGCCGCGAGAGGTGGCGCCGCTGGATCTGCCTGCCGATGCCTATTCGGCGATGGAATTCTATGGCCGGATATCCTTCTTGAAAGCCGGGATACAATCCTCCGATGCGATCACCACGGTCAGCCCCACCTATGCAAGCGAGATCCTCACCCCGGAATATGGCTGCGGGCTGGACGGGCTGTTGCGGGAACGCGCTTCGGCTCTGACCGGCATTCTGAACGGCGTCGATTATCGCATCTGGGATCCCAGCACCGATCCCTACCTCGCTTGCAACTATTCGGCGCGGTCGGTGGCGGCAAAGGCGGATTGCAAGCGCGCGATTCAGATGGAACTAGGGCTGGCGCTCGATGCGGACATGCCCTTGATGGCGTTCATGAGTCGTCTGGTGCACCAGAAAATGCCCGATGTTGTGCTCGATGTGCTGCCGGATTTTCTCGAAGAAGGCATGCAATTTGTGCTCGTGGCAGAGGGAGAGAACGGGTACCAGACGCGCTTTCGCGAACTCGCGGCGCGCTATCCCGGAAGCGTTGCGGTTAGCATCGGCTATCGGGAGGACCTCGGCCATCGGCTGCTGTCCGGGGCGGATTTGCTGCTCCATCCGTCGCGCTTCGAGCCCTGCGGTCTGGTGCCGATCTACGCCATGCGCTACGGGACCATCCCTCTGGTGCGCAAGAGCGGCGGGCTGGCCGACAGCGTCACCGATGCCTCGCCGGGAGCCATTCGCCAGGGAACTGCGACCGGCCTCGCGTTCCAGGATCCTTCCATGGCGGATCTCGCTTCCTGCATACGCCGCGCGCTATCGCTTTATCGGCAGCCGATCCTCTGGCGCAGGATCCAGGCCGCCGCCATGCGCCAGGATTTTTCATGGAATCGCTCGGCCGAGGCTTACGCGAATCTCTACCGCTCGCTGACCGGCGCGCCGGCCCCTGCGCTCGCGCGGCCCCTTGTCGAGCAAGCCGACGCGTTTAAAAAGCTCACGGCCTGAGAATGCCCTCAAAGCCGGCCCTTTTGCATCCACCGATACTAGGCGTGGTGAGCTGACACCGAGCGCATCACTTCTCCGGCAAGATCGCGTCCGGCTTTCACGGAGATGTCTCCGAGCGACAGGATGCCGACCAACCGTTTATTCTCGTCGATCACGGGCAACCGTCGAATCTGGTTCTTCACCATGATGTGCAGCGCGTCGTCGAGGTCCTCGTCGGCCCGCGCATAGACGATCGGCTTGCTCATCACGTCCTTCGCCACGAGGTCCAAGCAATTTTTGACGCGGGCGAGACCGCGGGTAACGATATCGCGATCGGTCACCATACCCACCAGGCGGTCATTTTCCCCGACGGGAACGGATCCGATGTCCTCGTCCAGCATTTTTCGTGCAATTTCCGCGATCGGGGTCTCTGGTTCGACCCATTCGACGCCGCGATGCATGACATCCTTCACTTTCATGAAGAGCCTCCTTCTCGAGAGCCAATAAGGGTGAACGCGGGAGGCTCGCTTCCGTGCCCTAAGTTTGTGATTATGACAGCCAAAGCCTAGTGTCCCCGATTCCGAAATTCGCACGGTCTCGAGATCGTGCTTTTTGCGAATTTCGGATTCGAAGGACACTAGCAACTCATTGATTCCTAGTGTCGTTTCGGTTTCGAAGTTCGCCCGGAGTTCGATATTTAAACGATGCGAACTTCGAAACCGTGACACTAGGGGGGAGTTTCATGGCCGAAGATGTCGCAAACATTACCGAGCTGATCGACCGCAGGAAATTGGGCGCGTTCCAGAAACGCGTGGCATTTCTTTGCGCCATCGTGGCCGCCATGGAGGGGTTCAACTTCCAATCCGTCGGCTTTGTCGCGCCCGCCCTGGCACAAACTTTTCACCTCACGCCTGCGGATCTTGGGCTGTTCTTCTCACTAGGCCTGTTCGGCTTGTTGCTGGGGGCGATCTTTGTGGCGCCTCTGGCCGATCGCTTCGGCAGGCGGCCCCTGCTGCTCGCTTGCGTCCCCCTGCTTGGGCTTTGCAGTCTGCTTATGGCGGCGAGCCCCTCGGTTTCCGTGCTGGATTCCTTACGCTTTCTTTCCGGGCTCGCGATTGGTGGCGCCTTGCCGAACACGATCGCGCTCACCTCCGAATATTCGCCGCAGCGCCGCCGCTCTTTGCTGGTCGGACTGATGTTTACCGGCTTCATTATGGGATCGATCGCGGCGGGGCTTAGCGCCACGCGCCTGCTGCCGGCCTTCGGATGGCAGGCCGTCTTCATCCTGGGCGGTGTCATGCCGCTCGTCCTTGCGCCCTTGCTTTATGTCGCGCTGCCGGAATCGATCCGCTTTCTGGTGCTGCATCGCGCCTCGCCTGAGACGGTTGCGCTGCTGCTCCGGCGTCTCGATCCCACGCTTCAGATCGGGCGCAATGCGCGCTTCATCACCGGTGAGACCGCCTCATCGGGCACGTCGGTTCTCGCGCTGTTCCGTGAAGGGCGGGCAAAGCGCACTCTGCTGCTCTGGATCATAACCTTCATGAGCTTGTTCGACATTTATTTGTTGGCCAATTGGCTGCCCACCGAAATGCGCGAGTTGGGCTTTCCGATTCAAACGGCAATCCTCGTCGGCACGGTGCTTCAGTTAGGCGGTTTGACGGGCACCGTCTTCGCCTGGCTGGCCGACAGGATCGGCGCGAACATCGCTCTTGCGACGGCCTATTTCGTTGGCGCGATTTGCGTGAGTTGCATCGCATTGGTTGGTCACAACCAGACCCTCGTCATGCTGGCCGTACTCGGCAGCGGGTTCGGAATCCTGGGTGGGCAGACCGTCGCCAATGCCTTGGCCGCGATTTCTTACCCGACGGAAATCCGTTCCACAGGGGTCGGCTGGGCAACCGGGTTCGGCCGCATCGGTTCGATTCTAGGACCGGGCCTTGCCGGCATTTTGCTGCAGCTGGATATCTCGGCGCAGAACATCTTCCTTCTGGCGGTGATTCCGGCGCTGATCGCATCGGCCGCGGCCGCCGCGATGGGACGCGTTCAGACAGCTTTCGCCGTGGGCAAGGAAGCAACGATATGAATGACAGTGCCAAGCCGCAGGCCCAGAACCCATCCCAACATCGCGTCTCGCACGAAGATTTGCGGGACTTGCTCAAAGACTTCGAAGCGATGCGAGAGGTGAGGCTGATCGAAGGGGCAGATCCTCATCTGGAAATCAGCGCGCTCGCCGAAACTCTCACCCTGCGCTTTCCCGGTGAAGAGCCCGCGCTTCTGTTCGACAAGATCAAAGGCTTTCCCGCGGGTTTCCGTATTCTTTCGGGCGGGGCAAATTCCTTCCGCCGGCTTGCGCATGTCTACGGCCTTCCGAGCCCCGAGAAGAAGATCGACATCGTGAAGAGCTACAAGGCACGGCTGGGCAAAAGTCCCGGACTCATCCCGCCAAAAATCATGCCCACAGGCCCCATTTTGGAGAACGTCCAACGGGACGGCGAGGTGGACATCTTCAAATTCCCGATTCCCTTTGTCCATGAACATGACGGCGGCCGCTATATCGGCACGGAAGACCTTGTCGTCATGCGCGATCCCGACAGCGAGTGGATCAATGTCGGCACCTACCGGATCGTGGCGCACGCCAAGGACGAGGTCGGTGTTTGGATTTCGCCGGGAAAGCATGGGCGCTTGATCCGCGAGAAATATTTCGCACGAGGGTTGCCATGCCCGGTGCTCATCTCCTGCGGCCAGGACCCCATCCTCTTCCTGTGCAGCAATGCCGAGCTTCCTCTCGGCGTTTCCGAATTCGATTATGCGGGCGGACAACGCGGCCGGCCGGTGGAGGTCGTATTAAGCGAGCTGCACAAACTGCCGATGCCGGCAGCTGCGGAGATCGTGCTCGAGGGCGAGATGTATGGCGATCGGCTGAAGATGGAAGGCCCGTTCGGCGAGTTCATGGGCTATTACGCCAGCGAAGCCAGCGAGCAGCCGATCATTAAGATCAGGCGTGTCTATCACCGCAACAATCCGATTCTGACGCTCGCGATCCCCTCGCGGCCGCCGTCCAATTTCACGGTCGCGCGCGCGGTGGTGAAGGCGGCGATGATCTGGGACGAGATCGAGAAATCGGGCCTCCCCGGCGTTCAGGGGGTGTGGAATCACGAAGCGGGCGCGGGGCGGCTTTTCAACGTGGTCTCGATTCGGCAGATGTATGCCGGGCACGCCAAGCAAGCGGGCATGCTCGCCGCCAATTGCCGGTCCGGGGTCTATGCCGGCCGTTGGGTCGTGGTCGTCGATGAAGACATCGATCCCTCCAACCTCCATGACGTGATCTGGGCCATGTCGACCCGCTGCGATCCTGGGCAAAGCATCGAGGTGATCCACAATCTTTGGAGCACGCCATTGGACCCGATCCTGCGGGGTCCCCCCTACCAGAGCAACCGTGCGGTGATCGACGCCTGCCGGCCTTGGGGATGGAAGGACGAATTCCCGCGCGTTGCCGAATCAAGCCCCGAGCTCAAGGACAAGGTGATGCAAAAATGGGCTCATCTGTTTCGCACGCCGGGCGACAGCTGAGCTGAGTGGAAGGTGAATTATGAAAATCGCGCGTTTTGACAATAATCGCATCGGCGTGGTTCGCGGCGAGGCCATCGTGGATGTCACCGACATCATCGACCCGGCCCCGGATGCTTGGCCGCCCGTGGCAATGAACCGGTTGATTGCGGAGTTCGCGGAAATTCGCGGCAAGCTCGAGCGCGCGGCGTCGGGAAAAGGGATAAAGCTGTCGAGCGTAAAGCTCCTGACCCCTATTCCCTGGCCCAACAAGATCATCGCCTATCCTGTCAATTATCACTCCCACGGCATCGAAATGGGCTCGTCCTACCGGGCCAACAATCAGGGTTTTTTCCTCAAACCCCCATCGGCGCTTTCCGGGCCCGCCGATCCGATCGTCCTGCCCGTCAATGCCGGCCGGCGCATCGATCATGAGTGCGAGCTGGCCATCATCATCGCCAAACAAGGGCGCGACGTGCCGCGGGCAGCCTGGCGTGATTATGTCTTCGGTTATTCCTGCCTGATCGATGCGGTGATCCGCGGCAAGGAAGAGCGCGTGACCAGGAAAGGCTTCGATACGTTTTGTCCGGTCGGCCCCTGGATTGTCACCGAGGACGAAATCGGCGATGCGGCGCACAGTCTTCAGGGGCGGCTATGGATCAATGGCGAGATCAAGCAGGATGCGAACACGCGCGATCTGATCCTCGATATTCCCGGCATGATCGAAATGGCGGCTTCCGTGATGACGCTCTATCCCGGCGACATCATCGCCGCGGGAACGCCCGCCGGCGTCGGTCCCATCCGGCACGGCGACAAATTGCGCATCGCATTCGAGCGCGTGGGAGAGATGAATCTCGATATCGTCCAGGGGACGAGCGGCAGAAACTCGATTTTCGCCCAGCCGCTACCGCCGGAAGCCGGGCCCTAGAACGCCAGCATTCGCAGCGCGCACAAGGACTCCGCGACGTTTCGGACGCAGGCTGCCAGTTGCGCCAATTTTCCGGACATTGAACCGGTCCAGAAGATCCAACCGGGGGATTTGGGCTCTGGGGATTTAAAACTGGAACATATGGCGCGCAGTCCCGTTCTTTAACTGGGCAGCAAGCACGCCAACCAGTGTTCCTGTCCGACTAGCCATTTCGCTCTCTTTGCGCGGGACCCTCACTCGAAGGTTCGGCTCCGAGATATTCATGGGAACGTCAAATGCTGAAGACATTACGGGTCTGCGCGCCTTTGGCGGAAACCCGCTCACCAATCCTTCGATTCATTCAAGCAGACGGTAGGCAGAGCAGAGCTGATCTTTCTGCCTCGTCGGCGATCGATTCCAATCCTCAGGAGAAATGATCATGAGATACCCAATACAATCCGCGCTGCTGGTTTTGGCCCTTGGACTGAGCGCCTGCAATATTACCACCCCCGCAGCCGTCGCTGGACCGCCGGGTCCCGCTGGTGCCCAAGGCAATCAGGGCAATACCGGTAACACCGGCTCGACGGGAAGCGTCGGAAACACCGGCGACACCGGTGCGACTGGAACTCAAGGCAACACCGGCAATACCGGCAACACCGGCGACACCGGCGCGACGGGGGCGACCGGAAATAGAGGCGCGAGCGGCGATACCACTATCATCGTCAAGCCGTAGTCTCCGCGCGGATTTTGGGCGCAGGCCGTCTGGAGCTGACAGAGCCGAACGTGGCGCGGCCTGCGCGCCATCGTTTCCCCGTCTCGATTCGATGGTTGGATTTCCAACGATCCGGACGAGCGCCGGACAAATAAGCCACGCCGAAAAGCAGCCCAGAGACCGCGGATGACGAGCAACGATACCCATCTTCGCAAGGTGATCGGGTCCGATGAATCCGATGACGGGGTGACGCCGGCCATCGGTGCTCTTGTCATCGGCGGAGAGAACGTCATCGTGGTGCCCGCGGAATCGCAATCGGCGATGCCGCTCCCCACCCATCCTCCGACCATCTTTCTGGCCGGTCTGTTCATCCTGGCTGCCTTTGCGGCGCTTTATGCGGCGAGCCCGATCATCCTGCCGATTCTGCTCGCCTTTGTCCTCAAGCTCCTGTTGCAGCCTGTCATGCGCTTCCTTGAACGGTTGCATGTGCCGCGAGCGGTCGGAGCGCTGCTCACAATCTTGCTTGTCGTCGGAGGACTGGTCGGGTTCGGCACCGCACTTTCGGGGCCCGCGGAAACTTGGGCAGCGAAGCTGCCTGAGGGCATCCCCCGGCTGTTGGAGCATTTGCGGTTTTTGAGAGCGCCATTCGATGCCTTACAGGGACTTCTTCACCAGGCCGAGCAGGTTGCGGCGGGACCGGCACAGAACGGTGCGACGGTCCAAATGCCGGGCGGTCTTACCGACGCGCTCTTTAGCGGCATGCACGCTTT
>DASQIQ010000051.1:0-6233 GCA_035631495.1 Micropepsaceae bacterium | reverse complement strand
AAAAATAAGACGGGGCCGCCGATCTCCGCCGCGGCGCCGGTACGCCCCAGCATGGTGCGCGCCGCCAGGCGCCCGGCGAATGCTGCATCGCGCGAGGTCGTTTCGGGGGTGGGAAACGGTCCCGGACAGAGAACATTGACGCGTACCCCTTCCGGACCGAGCTCGGCGGCCAGATGGCGGGTGAGCTGAACCAGGCCTGCTTTCGCGGCGCCGTAATGGGGCGGGCTCATCTGGCCGGGGGCGCTGTAGAGCTTCGGATCGGGGCTGACGGAAGCATACATGGTCGACACATTGATGACGCTCGCATCGCCCCACTTCTCAGCCGCGCGCGCCAGCGCAGGACGGGAGGCGCGTATCGCTTCGAAGGAAGCGGTCACCGCGCTCCGGTAGGCGCTGTCGAAATCCGCGGGGGCTACCTCGCCAAGGCTTTTCGGGGTCATGGTGATCGCATTGTTGATCAGGATGTCCAATCGTGGCCGGGCCGCCAAAAAAAGTCTCACGGCGTCGAAATCCATCATGTCGAAGGCGGCGCATTCAGAGGCGATCCCGCTTCTTGCGAGTTCGGCAGCGAAAGCTTCCAGTCGGGGCAGATTGCGGCCGTTCAAAATGAGCGTTGCTCCGGCGTGGCCGAGCGCGCGGGCCATCTCGCGGCCGAGATGGCCGGCGGCGCCAGAGAGGAACGCAACACGCCCATCGAGCCGGAAGAGATCCTGCGCGTTCATTGCGGCAGCCATCGGGCGGGATCGAGGAAAGTTGCGGGCAGATGCGGTGCCGCGGCGGCAATGGCTGCACAATCCTGAGCGGACAGAGGAGGATGGCTGCAGAGCTTCAGATTCTCGTCGAGCTGCCCCTCGGTTTCCTGACCAACCACAACACCGTCGATCCAGCTTTGTCCGCGGGCGAAAGCGAGCGCGAGATCGGCGACGCCACGGCGGCCGAAAGCCTCGGCCGTTTGCGTCAGCCAGGCGATTGTTGCGGGTGCATCCACCCCGGAAATGCGGGGCCAGAGTTTCGGATCGCTGCAAGCGATAACGCCCTGAAGAAACACACTCCGGGCATGGACGGTCACCGAAGGGCGGGCCTCCAGCGCGGCAATGACCCCGGCTTTGCCCCAGCGCCAATCGAGGATGTTGAATGGAAGCTGGATATGTGTGACAGCCGAATCGCCAAGCGCGGTGAGGGCTTCGACCGGCGATTGCGCCGAGACGCCGAGGGCTTGGATGGTCCCGTCCGCCACATGCTCTTGCAGGCGGCGCCAAATGGCACGGTTATGGGAAGTCATTTGCTCCGCGCGATGCAGCAGCACGCAACTCAGAGTCTTGAGCCGCAAGGCGGCGAGAGATTCCGCGACACTCTGATCCACCGCAGCACAGACGGACGCCGGCGAAGCATCGGACGCCAGATCGTTCAGAGGGTCGAGCTTGGTGATGGTGCGGACCGCCCCCCTACCCGCCAGGGCCGCGCCCAGGCGTTCTTCCGCATCCCCATAGGACCGCGCCGTATCGAACACCGATACTCCAGCATTGGCAGCTCGCCGCACCAGGCGCAGGGCGGTATCCCGCGGGGGCTTGCCCGAGCGGTTCGTCGCGCCATACAAAAGGCCAAGCTGCACCGAACCCATGACGAACTCGGCGGGTCGGCCGTTGCGCATCCTTCCCCCTCGCGCTTCGACTACCCGCACAACCTCGTCTACCGTGGTAAAAGCCGGGTTAAGCAATGGTCTGGCGGTGCTGATTTTGTGCTGATGATGACGCGTTTCGGCATTCTTCTCGTGGCTTTGGTGCTCGCGGCCTGCGCCAGCGCGCCCGCGCCAAAGACGCCGCCATCCCTGGAGAGCCAAGTGGGGCTGCTCAAAGAGCGGCTGTTTGTTCTGGTGGATGCGGAGCGTCACCGGCTCAATGACCGGGCCAAGCCACTCATCCTGGATCCCCAGCTGATGCGCGCGGCGCAGAGCCACTCGGAAGATATGGCACGGAAACGGTCGTTCGATGTCGAGAACACCGATGGCAACCTGGCGGTGAACAGCCTGCTTGCCGACCCGAAATTCCGTGGGTTTGTCGGCGAGAATTCCGCCGCGCAATATTTCACCCCGGCGGCGGGATTCGACCCTGAGACCTATGCGCGGGGTTTTCTCGACATCTGGCTGAAAAGCCCCGATCACAGGACCAACCTGACATACGAGGCGTTCGACAAGACCGGCATAGGCATCGCGGTGAACGGGGACACGATCTACGTGGCCGAATTGTTCGCCACCGACCTCGGCCTTCCCGAACCGCAATGATTCCCCAATGACTCAACCTCAATCGATCGCCAGTTATCGGGAGTTCTGGCCCTTCTACCTGCGCGAACATGCCAACCCCGAGACGCGTCTTTGGCATATCGTGGGAACGGGAGCCGCGAGCGTTCTCCTGGTGGCGGCGGTCGTCACGTTCAGTTACGAGCTGCTTTTTGGTGCGCTGATTGCAGGATATGGCCCGGCCTGGTTCGCTCACTTTTTTGTCGAGAAGAACCGCCCGGCGACCTTTAGCTATCCCTTATGGTCGCTGGTTTCGGACTATCGCATGGCCGGCGCCTGGCTGACCGGCAGCCTCGGGCAGGAGCTGGAAAAAGCCGGCGTGGCGCACAACGAGCCTCCGCTCGGCTAACCGCTCGTTAACTCTGTTCTGCGATTTTGAGACCGTAGATGCTGGGATGTCCCCAATTTACTGTGGTTGGGTTGGTAACGGTCCTTTACACAACATCTGGGTATCTTTACCTTTTCTAGACGGTTGGGCGTCGCAGAACGCGAGATGAAGCATACACTTCCCTGGAATGTGACAGGTATCCCGCCAGAAGCGCGGGAAATCGCACGCTCGGCCGCCGGCCGGGAAGGTATCCCCGTCGGCGAATGGCTGACCCGGCGCATTATTTCCGAAAGTGCAAGGGGCGAAAGTGCCCGGCCCGAAAACGGACGGGCCAGGACCGCAATCGAAGCACCCGAAGAAACCGTGCCTCCTTTCCGCTACGGGCGGGATGAGGAAATATCGCACGACCGCGACGATCTCACCGCCAGGCTCGCGCGCAAGGAAGCGGAAACCGACGGCGCATTCCGCCGGATTGACGACACGCTGCGCGTAATGGCGCGTCGCCTTGAAGCCAGCGAACGCGCCCAGACCGAAGCGCAGCGGGCCATGAGCTCGGCGGCGGCGGAGATCAACGCGGCGGCCCGCGATCAAGCTCAGGCATTCAAGCTTCTCACCACCAGGATCGATAATGTCGAGCGCCAGACGGATACAAACGCGCTTCGCGACGCGGTGCGCGCCTTGCACCAGGGAATGTCGCGCCTGACCGATCAGATCGCGAAGACCGCGAGCGACTCCTCCGATCAGCTAGGGCATCTGACCGGCAATATCGAAGTGCTGGCCGGCAGGATCGCGTATGCGCGCGAAGAATCGCAGCGCTTTGGGCAATCGGTGGAAGACCGCTTTGCGGCGTTCGATGAACGAATCAAAGAGGCCGAGCAACGAATCGCATCGTCGCTCGCGCTGGAGGAACGTCTGAAGCGGGCCGAGCAAAACATCGCTTCCAACCAGGCTTCTAACGAGATTCTGGCCAGGCTCGACTCGCGCCTGAAACAGGCCGAGCAGAGCATTGCTTCCGGCCCGGCTCCCGACGAGGCCGAGGCCCGGCTTGAGGCGCGGCTGAATTTCGCCGAAGAGCGCACGCAGGAAGCGCTTGAGCGTCATTTCGCCTCTATCGGGCACAGTCTCGAAGACATTGCCTCCCGTCTCGAAAAAATCGAAAGCCGTGAGAACGCCGATACCGGGGTCCTCGACATGCTGCGCAGTTTGGGCGCCCGTCTCGATGCGGCGGAAAAAAAGAACCGGGAAGCGTTGACGGATCTGGAGGCGAATCTCGCCGACACGGCAAAACGGATCGAGAATGTCGAAAACGCCAAGCCATTGAGCGGGCCGCTGGCGCCACTCCCCGAGGAAGAAAACAGGGTTGGCTCGCAGTTCGATTTGCCTCCCTTCCCTGAAAGCCCCTCGTCCGAAACCGCGGATCATCACACGTCCGGTGAGGCGGAATTCTTCAGCCAAACAGCTGCCCCGCAGCCGGCGGAAATCTTATCTTCCGAGGCACAGCCCTCTTCCTCATCGCCCGAGAATTATCTCGACCACGCGCGCCGCGCGGCACAGGTGGCCGCGGAACCCGAGGCAGAGCGCGGCAAGCGCGCGAAATACCGCATCCCCTTCCCCGGCGAAGCGGAATTGGCGCTCGACGGCGGCCATTCAGCCAAACTATCCCGGCGAGGGACGCAGCATGTCGCGATGGTGGCTTTGTTTTTGCTGCTGATCGCGTCCGGCTATCAGATCACGCGCAATATCTGGCGCGAATCGGGGGTGGTTGCGTTGCAGCTGAATAAGCCTGCGGCGCCAAATCGTCCAAGCCAACCCGGCGCGGCTGCGCCCGGCAAAGCGGCCGGGACCTCCGAGGCCGCTGCTTCGGTGATCCCCGCCGAAGAAGCGGTTAGCGCGGTGACCGCCGCGCCCCCACCCGCCTCTCCTGCTGCGAGTGCCCCGACGACGGCGTCCGGCGGCGGAGCGGCAACGCCGAGCCCGGCGGTGGCTCCCACCGTGCAGCAAGCGGCGGCCGGCCCAGCGCCCAATACCGGCGCCGCAAACCTGTCGCGCCTGATCGCCCAGGCCAATTCTGGCGACGTCAAGGCTTCCCTCGCCCTCGGCCTCAAATACGCCAATGGCGATGGGGTCCCGGTCAGCGATGCCGAAGCTATGCGTTGGCTCCAGAAGGCGGCGGAGGCCGGCGAACCCTTGGCCCAATATCGGCTTGGAAGCTTCTTCGAAAAGGGCCGGGGAGTCGACGCGGATCAGAATCAGGCCCTGCGCTGGTACGGCGAGGCCGCCAAAAACGGCAACCGCAAGGCGATGCACGCGTTGGGAGTCGCCAATGCCAACGGAATCGGCGGGAAAAAGAATTTTCCGGAGGCCGTGCGCTGGTTCAAGGCTGCAGCGGAGCTGGGGCTGACCGACTCGCAATTCAATCTTGCGGTGCTCTACGAACGCGGCTTGGGCGTCCAGGCGTCGCTCCCGGAGGCCTATAAATGGTATGCCATCGCGGCGGCGTCCGGCGATACCGAATCCAAAACGCGCGTCAGTGCGCTATCGACCCAGATTTCCGCCGCCGAGCGAGACGCCGCCGACCGGCTTGCCAAGGGCTATAAGCCGCAGCCCATGAACGTGGCGGCCAATGACGGTCCCCCGCTCACGTCGAATTAGAAATATCGGAAGTAGGAATTTGGGAAATCAGCGTATCCTGACTTCCGAGATTGGTCTTTCGATTCCACATGGAAATTTATCTTCCCGTCGCCCAGCTTTCCGTGAACTGGGCCATGATCCTGGGCGTGGGCGCCGCGGTCGGGTTTCTTTCCGGCATGTTCGGCGTAGGCGGCGGATTTCTCATGACTCCGCTATTGGTGTTTTACGGCATTCCGCCGGGCATCGCGGTCGCCACCCAAGCCAGCCACATTACTGCGTCATCGCTTTCGGGTGCCTTGGCGCAATGGCGGCGCCAAGGCGTGGACGCAAAAATGGGGACCATGCTGCTTTCCGGCGGCTTGGCGGGTTCGGCGATCGGAGTCTACATTTTTCGTGAGTTGCAGCGGCTCGGTCAGATCGAGCTTGTCGTAACAGCGAGCTATGTGGTCCTCTTAGGTTCGATCGGCGGATTGATGCTGAACGAGAGCATTCGCGCCATTCGCAAGGCCCGGACGGGCGGGAACGCCGCGCCGACCAAGGCCGGCCTGCACAGCTGGATCCATGGCCTGCCGTTCAAGATACGGTTCCGCCGCTCCAAATTGTATATCAGCGTGATTCCGCCGGTGGTATTGGGATTCCTCGTTGGCGTGTTGACGGCCATCATGGGCGTTGGCGGCGGTTTCATCATGGTACCGGCGATGATCTATCTCTTGCGGATGCCGACCAATGTCGTGATCGGCACCTCGCAGTTCCAAATCCTGTTCGTTACCGCTGCAACCACCATTCTGCACGCCACCAGCGATCAGACCGTCGACATCGTCCTCGCCTTTCTTCTGGTGATCGGCGGGGTGGTAGGCGTTCAGTTGGGCGTGCGCGTGGGCTCTCAGATGCGCGGCGAGCAATTGCGCGCACTCCTTGCCGTTCTGGTCGTCGGTGTCGCTCTCAGGCTCTTCATTGGTTTGGTCACCACGCCCGGCG
>DASQIQ010000050.1:0-1928 GCA_035631495.1 Micropepsaceae bacterium | reverse complement strand
GTAGCTAAAATACGAGACAACGGCGGCCATCCAAGCCGGTCCAAAAATATCGCGCCGCGCCGCGACGCATGTCCGTCCTCATTCATCGGCGGTTCAGCATCGCGGCGCAACCGTGGCCGCCTCTTCCCAACCCTTGAGGAATTCCCCATGAAAATCTCTTCTCGCACGGCCGCCGCCGTTCTCACTTCGCTTGTGCTTCTGGCAAGCCCTGCCCTGGCGCAAACCAACGCCCCCGCAGCCAAGTCCGATTCAATGGCGCCCGCTTCGGACAAAAAAATGCAAAAACCCCACACCGCCGAATCGCTGGAATGCTCCAAGGAAGCCGATGCCAAGGGGCTCCACGGCAAGGAGCGCAAGAAATTCCGCGCCGAGTGCAAGAAGGCCGCGATGGAGAAGAAGTGAGACAGACGAAGTAAAACCGAGTTCTCCCCATCCTCCCTTCAAGGAGGATGGGGAGCCAATTGTAACCTGATTCCCTCCCGCACAGCTGATTTCTCGGGCTGCATTGCAGCGGTCGCATTTGTCGCGTGCACACGGATTTGCCATAAGGCCTAGTGCCCACTTTCCGAAGTTCGTGTTACATCTCCGCACGCACCTTTCACGAACTTCGGAAAGTTATGGGCACTAGCAAACCTAAGACTCTAGTGCCGCTTTTCTAGTTGACGTTCCTGGAGTGAATTCGCCGCTGGTGGTGCAGGAACGTCAAATAGGCGGCACTAGTGAGCCATGAGCCATATCCGCAAACAGATCCGCAAGTGGATGGCAGACGCCATCCCCACCCCCAGCGAAACTCTCCGCGTCCTTGAAACGCTTTCGATCGGCGCGATCGGCGGGCTGGTGTTTCTGCTGGCCGGATTGCCCGGCGGATTGATCTCGGGCGCCATGTTGAGCGTCGGTGTCGCCGCGATGCTTGGACGGCCGCTCTCGGTGCCGCCTCACCTCACCCAAGCCGTGCTCGTGCTGCTCGGGATTTCGCTCGGCTCGCTGATGTCGCGCCAATTGCTGCAACATGTCAGCGCCTATCCCTTCACTATCGGACTATTGGCGCTCGCCACCTTTTTCACGACCTTTGGCTCCAGCTATTACCTCCAGCGCATCCATGGCTGGGACCGAACGTCGGCGTTTTTGGCGGCAACCCCCGGCGCTTTGTCGCAAATCGCCGTGCTCGCAATCGAAAAGGGCGCCGACATGCCGGCAATTGCGGTGGTTCAGACGTTGCGCGTGATCACGCTGACGGCCGCGCTGCCGCTGATCCTCGCGCTGACCGGATTGACGCCCTCCGCCGCGCCGTCCGTGACGATGACGGTAGCCTCCCCGATCGGGCTGATTGGCCTGTTAGGTGCTTCGGTCTCTGCATCACTTCTGCTTCGAATTGCAAAATTCCCGGCGAGCTGGCTGTTCGGCGCCATGATCGGCTCAAGCGTGCTGCACGGCGGCGGATTGATCGAGGGAGGCTTGCCGCCTCTTGTACGGGGGATCGCGCTGATCGGCATCGGCACCCTGATCGGGTCGCGCTTCTCGCGGATGAAGTCGGGCATTTTTTTCCGTCATCTCGCCGCGGGGCTCGGGGCGTTTGCGATCGCGATTCTGATTTCAGCCGCGTTCGTCGCCATCGTCGCGCTCACCACCCATGTGCGGGTTGCCGATATCTTAGTGGCCTATGCGCCGGGCGCCATGGATGCGATGCTGGCGCTGGCGCTCACGCTGCACATCGACCCGATCTTCGTTGGCGCCCATCATCTGGCGCGATTCATCTTCGTCACGATCTCGATGCCCGGCATCGTCCATTTGTTCGGACGCCCGCAGGAGGATGTGGACGATTGACGGCGACGATCGTTTTTGATCGGATCGCTTTCTTGCTTTACCTCTCCCCTTGCGGGAGAGGCGTAGGCCGCCTGTGGCGGCCGTTCTTGGAAGGTAAGAACGCC
>DASQIQ010000049.1:0-2500 GCA_035631495.1 Micropepsaceae bacterium | reverse complement strand
ATATCGCCGGAGCAAGACCGCGCATGATTTCGCTGCTCGATAGTTTCCGCGATTGCCTCGAGGATCTGGGGGGCGGCCTGGGCGTCACCGATCCCGTCTCCGGCGAAACGGTTTTCCAGGTGAGTGCCGCCGCGCCCATTTCTTCCAAGCGCTTGGCCAGCAAGGGATCGTCGGTGCAATAGACCATCACCTGGAAGCCTTCGCGGATCAGCACCTCTGTTGCGCGCAAGGTCTCGATCATATCGGGATAGAGCGTTTTGCGGTCGCCCAGCACTTCAAGCTTCACCAGCGTCCAGCCGCCCGCCTCGCGCGCCAGCCTGAGCGTGCGAAGGGCGTCCTCGGCGGTAAAGCAACCGGCGGTGTTCGGCAGATAGACATATTTCTTGGGGTCGATGAAATCGACAAGCCGCGGCGCCCCCGGCTCCATGACGTTCACCCGGCGAAGCGCGACCGTCACCATTTCGGCGCCCGAAGCTTCCAGCGCCGCCGCGTTCTCGGCATAGTCCTTGTACTTGCCCGTGCCGATGATGAGGCGGGAACGCAAGGTACGGCCGGCGACGACGAAGGGTTTGTCGGCGGCCGGAACCACCGGCGCCGCTTCATTGCCCCCGCCGATGAAATGCACGATCTCCAGGCGATCGCCCTCGGCGAGCCCGACCTCTTCATAGGTCGACCGCGGCACGATCTCGAGATTGCGTTCCACGGCGACTTTTCTCGGATCGAGCGCCAGATGCTTAAGCAAACCTTCCACCGTCAAAGGACTAGGAAATTCCCGTGCTTCTCCGTTAAGACTCAAGCGCAACGACATCGACGGCTCTCACTCCTGTTTCCGTTTTCATGGCGGGACCGTATAACCCCGCTTCCACTAGTGTGGCGAACCCGAAATTCGCAAGTGCTTGGGCCACGCGCCGGGCGAATTTCGGATTCAAAGCCACACTAGCAATTTATTGAATCTAGTGTGGTTTTCAGATTTGAAGTTCCTAAACGCGAATGCCACGATAATCTTAGGAACTTCAAATCCACCACACTGGCATCGTTCCGCCGTCCCATCACGCCATTACCGCATTTTCGGGGGCACTCCGTCCATGATCCTACCGGTATATGTCCTTAACGGGCCGAACCTCAATCTTCTGGGCTCCCGCGAGCCCGAGATCTATGGCCGCGCCACCCTCAAGGACATAGAAAAGGCTACAGCGGCGCGGGCCAAACAGCACGGGCTCAAAATCGTGTTTCGCCAATCGAACCATGAAGGCGAGTTGGTGGATTGGGTTCACGAGGCGGGCAGCAAGGGTTCCGGCGTGATCATCAATGCGGGGGCCTATTCCCACACCTCGATCGCGCTTCATGACGCCCTAAAGGCGCTGGACAAGCCCATCATCGAAGTGCACCTCTCGAACCCCAAACGGCGCGAAGCCTTCCGTCATCATTCCTATGTGAGCGAGGCGGCGAAGGGCGTGATCTTTGGGCTTGGCAGCACCGGATACTTGCTGGCGGTCGAGGCCATGGCGGGGCTGGTCGGCGCGGGTAGAAACGCGAAATGAGCGAGAACAAATCCAAACCGCTTCGCGACCGCATCGCCAAAGCTATCAAAGGGGAAAGCACGCCCGGCGTCGATCCGGAAATCGTGCGCGAACTCGCAAAGTTGCTGGAAGAGACCGGCCTTTCCGAAATCGAGATCGAACGTGGAGGCGTGCGGGTGCGGGTGGCGCGCGGCGCTGTCGCACCGGTGGCGGCTCCCGCATGGTCGCCATTGGCGCCCAATCCTTCCCCACAGCAGCCACAGCCACAGCCTGCCGCCACCGAGCCAGAGGTCGTGCGCCCAAAGGGAACGGTGGTCACCTCCCCGATGGTAGGGACGGTCTATCTCTCATCGCAGCCCGGAGCGCCGCCCTTTGTCAAAATCGGCGATTCGGTGACCGACGGCACGCTGTGCATCATCGAAGCCATGAAGACGATGAACCCAGTGCCATCGCCCGTTGCCGGCCGGGTCGCGGAAATCTACGTCCATGATTCGCAGCCGGTCGAATTCGGCGAGCCTTTGATGCTGATCGAGTAGGGTTGTCGCACATCTGTCCAGTTCGGGTTGACCGGCCATGTTCGAAAAGGTGCTGATTGCGAACCGCGGCGAGATTGCGCTCCGCGTCAATCGCGCTTGCAAGGAAATGGGTATTGCGACGGTGGCGATCCATTCCACCGCCGATGCGGATTCGATGCATGTGCGTCTTGCCGATGAATCGGTATGCGTCGGGCCGCCGCCCGCCAGCCAATCCTATCTGAACATCCCCGCGATCATTTCCGCCTGCGAGATCACCGGCGCCGATGCCATCCATCCCGGCTATGGCTTCCTGTCCGAGAATGCGCATTTCGTCGATATCGTGAAGGCACACAACATCACCTTCATCGGGCCGGAGGCCGACCACATCAGGTTGATGGGTGACAAGATCGCGGCCAAGCAGGCGGTAAAATCACTCGGCATCCCGACGGTGCCTGGCTCGGAGGG
>DASQIQ010000048.1:0-3686 GCA_035631495.1 Micropepsaceae bacterium | reverse complement strand
CCCGGACGGCTACCGGGAGCACCAAGGTGGCCGCCGATGAGGTGATCAGCGCCGCGGCTGTCGCGGCGATCGTACCGCGATAGCGCATCAGGAACAGTCTCAGCGCCCGGAGCGCCGTCAGTCTCTTGGAAGGCTCGCGGCCACCCGCCTGCCGGTTGAGATCATTGACATAAGCTTGCGAATTTCGCGCCATGGATTCCTAATAGCCGAAGAGACGAGGCGGGGCCACATGGCGCGAAGCTTGAGAGAGACGGTCCGGTTGGTTGCCGCACTCAACCTTGGCTATTTCGGGGTGGAATTCGCGGTGGCGCTGGCGATTGGCTCGGTCTCGCTCTTCGCCGACAGTATCGATTTCCTGGAAGACACGTCGATCAATTTCCTGATCCTGGCCGCTCTTGGCTGGGGCGCGCGGAACCGGGCGCGGATCGGAATGCTTCTCGCCGGAATTCTGCTGATCCCGGGCGCGGCGACTTTGTGGACGGCGTGGCAGAAATTCCTGCATCTGGCGCCACCCGCGCCGATCCCGCTGACGCTCACCGGGTTGGGCGCGCTTGGCGTCAATCTCTCCTGCGCATTCATGCTGGCGCGCTATCGCGATCATTCGGGAAGCCTCACTCGCGCCGCCTTCCTTTCCGCCCGCAACGACAGCCTCGCCAATGTCGCGATCATTGGTGCGGGGCTACTGACGGCGGCGACCGGGTCGCCCTGGCCCGACCTTGTCGTGGGCCTCGGCATCGCGGCTCTGAACGCGGATGCCGCGTGGGAAGTGTTCGCGGCAGCCCGCGGAGAACATGCCGCGGCGGAACCTTGAGACGCGAATTGACCTTGGAGAGCAACGCGCGGGTTCGTCACGACCGATGGTCAAAGGACGTCGCGAAGCCACATCGGCCCTCATACGACCATAACAGCGGACCATCGCTCACTTTTGCGCGCGAGACGGATTCCTCTCCGGGATGGTGGTGGCCCGGGATGCCGCAACTGATCGTGCCCTCGTAATCGGCGCGACGCTCAACGGCGGCCCACGCGAAGTCTTTAATGGAGACGACTTCTTTTCCTTTGCGGTGATCGAAATCAATCGCAGCCGAGCGGACGGCAATGACTTCCGCGATATGCGAGGTGAACAGAAGGTCGCCAGCAGCACGGCCGAGGAATATGGCTTCCAGCGCGGCATGGGCGGGGCCGCTCGCTTCCCGATCGATGTAGAGAATGACCCGCCAGGGTTTTCCCTTTTCGTCGTCATTGTAGAAGCCGGCCATGGCAATTCTTCGGCCGGACAGATCGATGGAACCCGCGTGTCCTTCCAGAACGTGCCAGGTGAGCAGGAATTGGCAGACGCCATAGATCGAGCGGCCACCGGGGCGCCCATTGTGGCGGCGGCATGGACAAACGGCATCGCAGTTGCACGTTTCATAATAGCTTCCCGAGACATGCCATTCACCGAGCGAGTCCATTTGCGTTCCTTTCAACGTCACGGGTGGACCCTGCGACCCCTCTAGTGCCGAGTTGGCCGCGACCACGGTAAGGTTACAACCCAGATCAGGCCGGGCGCTCTAAGAACCGGGCGCGGACCGCGCCCTTCCCGCGTTGTTGGCGGACCCGCCGCAGGTATATGATTGCCCGCGGTGCGGAAAAAGGGGATTTGCGATCATGTCGAGGGCTCGGACAAAATCCAGAAAGCTGCGTGGCGGCCCGATGCTTGCCGGTGCATTTTTCATCGCCGGCACGGCTTGGGGCCCCGCCAGTTCGCAGACCTCGCCTCCCGATTTCTCCCCCAATCCCAGTGTGGGCTGGGTCGCAACCTCCGGCGAGTTCACCCCGCCTCCCAGCGGTCCGGGGCCCGTCACACGCGATCCGGCGCATCCGCGGGTTTCCAACGATGATTATCGCGCCCGCGGAATACAGCCGACCTTTCCGATGGGAGACCTCAACAGCCCGATCCTGCAGCCCTGGGCGCGCGAAGTTCTGCGCAAGCGCAACGAGTTGATCCTTTCCGGAAAGGCTGCCTTTCCCCGCCAGGCGAGCTGCTGGCCGGTCGGCGTTCCCGCCTTCCTGCTCTATCCGGTGCAGCCGGTCTATTTCGTGCAGACCCCAAAGGAAGTCGTCATGACCTGGCAGGCGGATCATCAGATCCGCCATGTCTATCTGACGGACAAGCATACCGCGCCGGTCAAGACGTCGTGGTACGGCGAGTCGATTGGCCATTACGAGGGCGATACGCTGGTCGTCGACACGATCGGGCTCGACGCCAGAACCGCCGTCGACGGCTTCCAAACGCCCCATACCGACAAGTTACACGTCGTCGAGCGCTTCCACCTGATCAACGGCGGCAAAACGCTGGAGGTCAACATTCACGTCGAGGATCCGGGAGCCTTCACCACGCCCTGGAACGCCATCCAGCGTTATCGCCGTGTGGAGCCCGGGGTGGCGGAGAATCCGGACCCGCTCAATCCGGTGTCGTCGACCTCTGCGGAGGGCCCGATGATCGAGGCGAGCTGCGCCGAGAATCCGAACTCTCTGATGGGCATGGCCTCCATACCCGTCCCACAGACGGTTCGGCCCGACTTCTGATCGGCAGACGCGAGGCGAGCGGGATTTCTGAGGATTTTGCACCATGCGTTACATTTCATTTTCGCTTCTGTTTGCATGCGTCGTTGCAGATTTGTGGCCGGCTGCCGCGCAAGACCGAAGCGTGCCCAATTTCTCACCGAATAGCAGCGTCGGATGGATCGCCATCGGCCAAGAGTTCTTCCCGCCTTCAAGCGGACCCGGTCCGGTCAAAATGGATCCGGCGCACATGCCCAAGCCGGGGCAGTCCGCCTTCCGGGTGGCGGACCTTGCCAATCCCATTCTGCAACCCTGGGCGCGGGAGGAACTGCGCAAAGCCAATGAGCGCGCGCTTTCCGGAAAGCCCGCATATACGCCCAAAGAAAGATGCTGGCCGATCGGCGTTCCCGGTTTTCTGCTCTACCCGGTCTTTCCCGTGTATTTCCTGCAAGCGCCGAAAGAAGTGGTGATGATTTGGGCGGAGGATCACCAAGTCCGCCACGTCTATCTCAATCAGAAGCATTCCGCGCGTGTGACGCCTTCCTGGTTCGGCGAATCGGTCGGTCAATATGAAGGCGACACGCTGGTGGTCGATACGGTGGGTATGAACGACAAGACCTTCATCGATAGCTACCGCACGCCCCACACGGACAGGCTCCACGTCGTGGAGCGTTTTCGGATGATCGACGGGGGTAAGACGTTGGAGGCAAAGGTGCATGTGGAAGACCCCGGCGCTTTCACGACACCATGGGATGCGATGCAGCTCTATCGCCGCATTGACGCCAGCGGCGACAAAAACGATCCCCGCGTGCCGCGCGACGGGCTCGAAGAGATGGCATGCGCCGAGAACAATGGAGATATTTTGGGTGAGGGCCTCGATCCCATCCCTACCGCGAACAAACCGGATTTCTAAGCCCCCGAATGCGAACGGACTCTTCGCGCGGCTCGAACGACCTAGCCTGAACGCATCTTCATGCGATGCGCGGCGGACTTTGCGCTAGTCTTTGCCTCGCCGGACATCGCTGGGGGATCGATGCAGAACGAGGGTTGGCCGCAGCTTTTCGGTGATTGGTCGTGGGCACGCGGCGAAGGCCGGTTCCCGATTGCCGCCTATTCGGAATATATGCCGCCGCCCAGGGTCG
>DASQIQ010000047.1:0-3132 GCA_035631495.1 Micropepsaceae bacterium | reverse complement strand
CGGTGAGCTTGATCAGCGGGCGCTTGCCCGGCAGCGCCTCCAGCACGGCGGTATCATAATCGCCCTGCGGCAGGCCGAAGGTGAGTGGCGCCCGTTCGGCGGCGAAAACACGGCGGGACAGAATCGCCGGCGCGGCGATCGCGCCGCCCAAGCCCTGCAAGAACCATCTGCGTTGCACGTTGCCTCCGGCGGATCGCGATTATCGGTTCGCCATTCGTAAGAGAGCACCCAGCCTCCCGCAAGCAAGATTTTGGCCACGAGAAATGTCATAAGACCGCCATCGGCTGGAGCCGGGAACGGTTCGCCCAGATGCTGGGTCACGACCTCTTCTTCCTCAACGGCCTCAGCTCCTATCAAGGAACCTGCGCGGGTTGCGCGGCGGTCTGGAGCGAGAAGGCCCTGCCGCGCCGCCGATTGGTGGCAGACGGAATCTATCTTACAGTCCGGTTACATCCGCTTTGGCTAGAGATCGTGCGAATTTCGGAATCGGGACACTAGGGACATATGACGGCAAGAAATGGCGCTTTTTCCACCTCCGACGGCTGCTCGATCTTTTATTCGCTTTATGCGGCAAGGAACGGGCTCGGACCCCGCCTTGTCCTTATTCATTCGCTGGCACTGGACCGGAGCGTCTGGGATGGCGTGACGGAGCGGCTTGCGGGACAAGCGGAGATTCTCACCTACGACGCCCGCGGCCATGGCCAATCCGGCCGGCCGCATATGGATTTCACGGTCGAGCTTTTCGCACGCGACCTTGCCGAGTTGATGGATCATGTCGGGTGGAGCAACGCCACCATAGCCGGCTGTTCGATGGGCGGCTGCGTGGCGCAAGCCTTCGCCGGCATCTATCCCGGACGCGCCCGCGCGCTCGCTTTGATTGACACCACCGCCTGGTATGGGCCCGACGCGCCCAAGCAATTTCGCGAACGCGCCGCCGCAGCCGAGGCCAAAGGCATGGGTGGTTTGATCGACTTTCAAGTACAGCGTTGGTTCTCGGACAAATGGCGCGAGGGGAATGCGAAGCAAGTCGGACGCGCAACGCAAGTTTTCCTCAACAATGATTTTGCCTGTTACGCGGCGAGCTGTGCGCTTCTAGGCGACGCGGATTTGCGGCCCTACCTTCCCTCCTTCAAGATGCCCGTCTCCGTCGTCGTCGGCGAGGAGGACTACGCGACGCCTGTTGCCATGGCCAGGGCCTTGCACGAAGCCATCCCGCAATCGACGTTGAAGATCATCGCAGGCGGTCGCCACCTCACGCCGATTCAATGTCCCGATGAGATCGCGGGAGAAATTTCGCGGCTGATGGAGCGCGTGTGATGTCCGCAGAGCGGATGTGGGACGCGAACGCAGCGGGCGGTGGCCTCCCCCTGGACGATTCCGCCAAAGCCGCCGAGCTGATCGCACGCATCGAATCCGTGCCTTTTTCCCGATGGCATATCCGCCCGCGCGTGATCATGGGCAGCGCCACCTTCTTCGACGCCTTTACCGCTTTGTCCCTTGCCTCCGCCACGCCCGTTCTTGTCCAGCTATGGCATCTCACGCCGGGCGAAGTGGGTTATCTGCTGGCGGCAAGCTATTTCGGGCAATTTGCGGGCGCACTGATCTTTGGTTGGCTCGGCGAGAAGATCGGCCGGGTGATGAGCGCAACCTATGCCGCGCTGATCATGGCGGTGGTCAGCCTTGCCTGCGCCTTCACCGGAAATTTCTTCCAGATGTTCGTGTGCCGGATCATTCAGGGCATCGGCGTGGGCGGCGAAATGCCGGTTGCCGCGACCTATATCAACGAATTGTCGCGCGCGCATGGGCGCGGGCGATTCTTCTTGCTGTACGAGCTGATCTTCCCCATCGGCTTTCTTGCCGCCGCCGTCGCGGGCGCGCAGCTCGTCCCCGTCTATGGCTGGAACATCCTTTTCCTCATCGGCACGGTCCCCGGGCTGATCATCACCTATTTGGTTTCGCGCCTGCCGGAATCGCCGCGTTGGCTCATACGAAAGGGGCGCTACGCGGAAGCTGAGGCCATCATCCGCAGCCTTGAAGCGAGCACGAGCAAGCGCAGCCCCGTCGCCGCCCAGCCTGTGTCTGTCGCTGCGTCACAGAAGAGCCGCTGGAGCGAGCTGTTTTCGCCCTTTTATCGCCAGCGCACGCTCATCGTCTGGGTCATCTGGGCTACGGCCTATGGCGTCACAAACGGCCTGAACAATTGGATGCCGACGCTCTACAACACGGTTTATCATCTGCCTTTGCAGGCCTCGCTGAACTTCGCGTTCCTGACCAATGCGATGCAGATTCTGGTGCTGCTGGTCTGCATCTTCGTGATCGACCGCATCGGCCGAAAGACCTGGATGACGGTCTCGTTCGTCATCGGCGGATTGCTGCTTCTGCCTTTGGGATTGTCCAGCGCGGACGATGTGACCCGCGTCGTGATTTTCGTCACGCTCAGTTACGGCGTCATGAGCACCATCAACACCGTGCTCTATCTCTACACGCCCGAGATCTATCCCACGCGCATGCGTGCGATCGGGACCGCGGCGGGGACCTGCTGGCTGAGGCTTGCCTCGGCGGCGGGCCCGCTCGTGGTGGGCGTGATGATGGTATCACACGGAATTTCCTCGGTGTTCCTGATGTTCGCCGGGGTGGCGCTGGTGGGGGCCATCGCCGCCACGCAGATGATCGAGACCCGCAACCGGCGTCTCGAAGACATCGCGCCGTAAGGCAAACATGTCATGGCCCGACTTGATCGGGCCACCCAGCCAGCGCGCGTCTGCGCGCTGATTGAGTTCTTCATCGCCTGGATGGCCCGCTGTGGCGGGCCATGACATTGGAGTTCTAAAAGTCCGGTTTTTGGGCTTGCGGGATGTGATAATCGAATAAAGCAGTATTGTTCTCGGCGCAGGGCTCTTCCTGGAGCGGCTCCGGCTGCACGCGGCGGTAACGCTGGATGCCGCTCCAAGGCTGATTGAACGTGTCGGGATCGTCCGCGGTGAACGACACCTCCAAGGTCTTGCCGCCATCGATCAGCTTCCAGCGCTCGATGACATGGAGCTTTTCGGTGTGCGGCGTACTGTAATTGTCGACATAGGTCTTCGCGTTTAGCTTGACCGTGTCGACGACCAGCGTATCGCCCTCATAATG
>DASQIQ010000046.1:0-10896 GCA_035631495.1 Micropepsaceae bacterium | reverse complement strand
TGCTTTCGATCGTCTCGCGCCGCGCGATGCCGATTACCGTCACACCACGGAAGGGCCGGACGACATGCCTGCCCATATCCGCTCCGCGCTCAGCCAAAGCTCGTTGTCGATTCCGGTCGAAGGCGGCGCGCTGGTGCTCGGTATATGGCAGGCCGTCTATCTTTTCGAGCACCGCGACGAGACCCATCACCGGAGCATCGTGCTGCACCTCATCGGGGAATGATTTGTGCCATGCCGCTCATTATCGCCGCGGAATCTGCCGGCTCACCTGAGGCAGTCGCGCTGCTTCGGGGCCGTGACGCGGAACTCTCCGCGCTCTACACACCGGAGCAGAGTTTTCGCATTCCCGTCGAGAAACATGTTCGCGCCGATGTCATCTTCCTCGTGATGCGCGAAAATGGGATTGCGATCGGCTGCGGCGCGCTGCAACTTCATTCCGGCTATGCCGAAATGAAAAGCATGTATGTGATCCCCGCCGCACGTGGAAAAAGATTGGCGCAATCTCTGGTCGCTGAGCTGGAAAATCTCGCGTGCAAACGCGGGTTTCGCGAACTGAAGCTTGAGACCGGCATCTATTCGCACGCAGCGATCCGGACCTATGAACGGGCGGGATATCGGCGCTGCGAACGCTTCGGCGATTATCCGTTCGCGCCAACGAGCGTCTATATGACGAAGAGCCTGTCATAGATTTCAGAGCCCGGCTTTTCCTGCCAGCGTCTTCAGCGAGTGTTCCGGCCGCGCCCCGTAATGCGAGATCACTTCCGCAGCTGCGATGGCGCCCAATCGCGCGCAAATTTGCAGATCGCGTTTGCGCGATAGGCCGAACAAGAATCCAGCGGCGAACTGATCGCCCGCACCCGTCGTGTCCAAAACCTTCGCGACCGGCTCCGCCGCCTGCACATGCACGGCCCCTGACGGGTCCGCCACGACGCAGCCCTTTTCCGAGCGCGTTAACACGGCCAGACCACGCCATTCACGAGCGGCTTGCAAAGCCGGTTCGAAGCTTTCAACCTCAAACAGTGCTTTGGCCTCTTCCTCATTGGCGAACAGAATGTCGATATCGTCTTTCATCAACTCCAGAAATTCCGCGCGATAGCGTCCGACGCAAAACGGATCGGACAGCGTGAACGCGATCCGCCGTCCCGCCCGCTTCGCCGCGCCGATGGCCTTGCGGATGGCGGATTTGGAACGCGGATCGTCCCACATATATCCTTCGATATAGAGCACGGCGGCGGCGGCGATTTTCCCAGGATCGACGTCGTGGGGCGTCAGTTCGCGGCAGGCGCCGAGATAGGTGCTCATGCTGCGATGTCCGTCCGGCGTCACCGCAATGACGCAGCATGCCGTGGAGGGTCCTCCTTCGGCCATCGTGGTGTCGAAATCAACGCCGAGGCGATGCAAGCCGTCCGCGAAACTCAAACCCAACCGGTCGTTCTTCACCTTGCCGACGAAACTGCCGCGAGCACCGAAAGACGCCAGGCCCGCCATGGTGGTCGCTGCCGACCCGCCCGAGCTTTCCTTGGCGTTCTCGCCCGCCGCCAAGAGGCGCGCCGCCCGGAACTCGTCAATCAGGGTCATCACCGATTTCGCGATGCCGTGTTCCAGGAGAAATTCGTCGGAAGCGGCGAAAATCACATCGACGATGGCATTGCCGATGCCGATGACATCATAGGTCTGAACCATGCGTTCCCCGATGGCGCGGCACGAGCGGGCCGTCTATAAGCGATAACTCAGGGATTACGGATGGTTGCGCGTATTGGCAAGAAGAAAAGCCCGGTTCCTGTGTCTTCCTGGCGTGCTCGTTTTCGCTTGCGCCTGCGCGCTGCAACCCACGCCGCTACCGGCCTTGCCGCGGGCGAGCGCGACTTTGTCTCCTGTGCCGACCCCTATGATGGTTGCCCCGCTCCCGCCAGCCGCGATGCAGGCACCGGTCGTGGCCATGATGGCGATGCCCATGCCGATGGCGCTGCCCCCCGCTCCGCCGCTTCCGCCTCCCACGGATGCGCAATCCTTGCGCGCGCGCTATGGCGCACCCGATTTCATCCGGCGCGACATGGAGACCGAGCTTTGGCGTTATGACGGTGAGGCTTGTGCGATCTTTTTCTTTCTTTATCGGGAAGGCGATGCGTTGAAGCTGCGCTATTCGGAAACCACCCCGCGCGGCATGAATATGGCCGCCGATCCTCGCTGCGTGGAAAGCCTCAACAGGCGCGGCGGGATGTTTTAGCCCGGCGCTTCAGGATCCTTTTTTCGACTTCGGGTTTGCTGCCGGGCGGCGGCGTCTTCGCGCCATAGCGGCACAGATCGGCGACGATGCAGTCCGGACACCTGGGCTTGCGCGCGATGCAGATATATCGCCCGTGCAGGATCAGCCAATGATGGGCGTGCAATTTATATTTGTCCGGGACGATTTTCTCGAGGCGGTCTTCGACCTGCCGCGGGTCTTTCCCCGGCGCGAGATTGGTCCGGTTGCCGACGCGGAAAATATGGGTGTCGACAGCGATGGTCGGCTCTCCAAAAACCACGTTCAGCACGACATTGGCGGTCTTGCGGCCGACGCCCGGAAGGGCCTCGAGCGCCTCGCGATTCTGCGGCACCTGGCCGCCATGATTCGCGATCAGGGCCTTCGATAGGGCGATGACGTTTTTCGCTTTGTTGCGATAGAGCCCGATCGTTCGAATCGCCTCGCGCAGGCGCTCCTCGCCGAGCTCGACCATTTTTTGCGGTGTGTCGACGGCGGCAAAAAGCGGCCCCGTTGCCCTATTGACGCCAATGTCGGTGGCTTGCGCCGACAACACCACGGCGACAAGCAACGTATACGGATTTTTATACGCAAGCTCGGTCCGGGGGTTGGGATCCTGCGCCGCGAAGCGCGAGAAGAATTCCGCGACTTCGGCGGGCTTGAAAGGGCGTGGCATGAGCGGAAGGTCCGAAAGAGCGAAAAGACAGGGCAAAGCTTAGATCGGCTCATTCCTTGAGGAAATGGGAACAATTCGATGTGCGCCCCGTTTCCAATCCGAACCCGAATGGGGAAGAGGAACATGGCGATGATGAATCTCAAGACTCTGTCGGCGTCTGCGGTGCTTGCCGCGGCGCTTGCGTTGTCCGCTTGTGGAACAACCCCGGGTGATCGGGCCGTATCTGGCGGGCTTTTGGGTGCCGGCGCCGGAGCGGCGATTGGCTCTCTCTCCGGCAATGCTGGAGCAGGCGCTGTTATCGGGGGCTTGGGCGGGGCGGCTGTCGGCGCGGCGACCGATCCCTGCACGCTCAATCTGGGCGATCCGTTCTGGCGCGATCACGGCGGACGGGATGAATATTACCGGCGCTGCGGTCGTTGATCGCAACTGCGCCGGAAGGGAAGCCCGCGAGGAAAACGCGGGCTTCCTCTTTTTTGGCTTATTCGGGTAAATTGCGCCCATGTCCGAGCGCATTTTTTTTGACGCGACATTGGAGCCCAATAAGCCGTTGAGTCCCCGCGCCGTGGCGCTGGTCGTCGGCTTCGTGGCCCTTGTCAGTTTTTGCGCGGGCATCCTTTTCGCGCTCCGAGGCGCCTGGCCGGTAACACCGTTCTTCGGCGCCGATGTGCTGCTGCTGGCCTGGGCGATGCGGGCGAGCGCACGCGCCAGCAGAAGACGTGAACATCTCGTGCTGACCAGCGAGAAGTTCCTGATCGAACGCCACGGTGCCCGCGGGGAAGTGCGGCGCGAGGAGATCAATCCCTATTGGCTGCGCGTGGACCATGAGGATCCGGAACTCTTGGGTTCGGAGCTCGCACTGGTGTCGCGCGGCCGGCGCTGGATCGTAGGCTCATTTCTCGGCGCGGAAGAACGCACCCATCTTGCCGAGGCGCTGCGCCGCGCTTTGCGCGACGCACGCAACGCTCCACCCGTCACATGATTATCGCCCGACTTTGGGATCGATGCCACGCGCGTTGATGACGTCGATGTCGCCACCGACACTATTGCCCATCTTCTGCTTGGCGACGCCGCGGTTGTAGAGGCTCAGCGCGTCCTTCGGATTTTCCGCAAGCGCCCGATCGAAATCGGCGACCGCGCGGGCAAATTGCCCGGCCTTCACCAGTGCAAGTCCGCGATTGCCATAGGCATTGGCGAGCTTCGGATCGATGCGAATTGCGGCGTCGTAATCTGCGATGGCGTGATCGAGATCGCCTTTCTTCGCATAGGCGGTGCCGCGATTGTTGAAGGCGTCCGGAATCTTCGCATCCACCCGGATGGCTTGACTGTAGTCCTCGATCGCGCGGTCGAGATTGTTCTGATCCTGATAGATGTTGCCGCGGCTGACATAGGTGTTTGCATCGTTCGGCTCGAGACGGATCGCCTCCGCGAAATCGGCCAGCGCTTTGTCATGCGCCCCTTTGCCCTCATAGGCGATGGCGCGGTGGCTGTAGAGGGGGCCGAGTTTCGGATTGAGCTTGAGCGCCTGGTCGAAATCTCCGATGGCGCGGTCAAATTCGTCCTTGTCGGTCAGCGCGAGCCCCCTGCCGTCATATGCACCGACGAGTTTCGGATCGAGCTTGATCGCCGCGTCATAATTCTGAACCGCTCGGTCGTTGTTCCCTAGTGCACGGTAGGCTTCGCCCCGATTGGAGAATGTCGCCGCGATTTTGGGATCGAGTAGGATCGACTGATCATAATCGGCGATGGCGCGTTCGGTCTCCCCTTGTAGGAGGTAGAAATTTCCCCGTTGGCTGAAGGCCGATGCGTCTTTGGAATTGATGCTTATCGCCTGATTATAGTCGGCCAGCGCGCGCTCGGCGTTCCCCTGCGCCTGAAAATAATTCCCCCGGCCGACGAGGGCGGTGGAGTTCTTGTTGTCGAGCATGATCGCGCGGTCGAAATCGGGCAGCGCGCGTTCGGCCTGCCCGCGATTCAGATAGGCGATGGCGCGATTGGCGAGAGCGCGGCTGCGCAGCGGCGGTAGGGTGTCGCGGGAGTCGATGATTGCCGTGCAGCCTATGATCGCCAGAGCCGGGTCCGCGCCATTGCATTGACGGAACTGTTGGTCCGTCTGTGCTCCCGCGGAGCTAGGAAGGCCAAGATACAAAACGCAAAACGCGAACCATACGCGAGCCTGCATCGAAACTCCTTGGGGTTGGTCTACTCAGCGGCCGATATCGGGCTGGATTGATTTCGCCTTGGCGATGTCCGCATCCGCGCCCGTTGCGTCCCCAAGCGCCTTTTTGGCGATGCCCCGGTTGTACAAGGCAAAGGCGTTGTCCGGGTTCGCGCTAATCGCCTGGTCGAAATCGGGCAGAGCACGGTCGTAATGCCCGCTTCGCGCATAAGCAATCCCTCGATCGAGCGCGACTTCGGCAAGATCGGGCTTCAGCCTCAGGGCTCGATCGTAATCGGCGATGGCGCGCGGATAATCCCCCAATATGGCGAAAGCGGTACCGCGATTGGCGAAGGCCCCGACATTCTCGCCGTTCAGCATCACCGCCGAATCATAGTCGGAAATGGCTTGATCGTAATCGCCCGCGTCCTGATAGGCGTCGCCCCGGCTGACGAACAAATAGGAATTGGTCGGCGCCAGCTCGAGAGCCCGGCTGAAATCCAGGACCGCGCGATCGGGCTCGCCTTTGACGGCCCAGGCGAGGCCGCGGTGATACAGAGCCGTCAGCGAATGCGGGTTGAGCTTGACGGCCTGATTGTAATCCTCAAGAGCCCGCTCCGTTTGATTTTGTATGGCGTAGGCGAAGCCGCGATTGTCGAAGGCCGGAGAAAAATCGGGCCGTATCCTGACGGCGGAATCAAAATCCGCCATGGCGTGGTCGAAATCTCCGCGCGAGCGGTAATAGGCGCCGCGGCTGATCAACGCGCTGACATTGTCGCCGTTGAGGCTAACTGCCTGGTCGTAATCGGCGATCGCGCGCTCGGGCTGACCCAGATGCTCATAGACATTGCCGCGCGCGCTATAAGCGCCGGAATCCTGAGGACGAATCCGCAGCGCCTGGCCGTAATCGTCCAGGGCCCGATCATATTCCTTCTTGGCGCCATAGCTGTTGCCGCGATTGATGTAGGCGCCGGCATTCTCCGAATCCAATTTGATCGATTGGTCGAGGTCGGTAATCGCCAGGTCATAATCGCCTTTGGCGGAATAGGCGCCACCGCGATTGTTGAGGTCGCGCGACAGCTCGCCGGGAGCTTCGCCTCCCGAATCGATGAGCGCGCTGCAGGCGATGATGGCGATATCGGGGTCCCGGTCGGCGCAGGCCGAAGCGGCGTCGTCATGGGTCGCGGCCGAAGCGGCGCTCAAGGAAAATCCGATGACGGAAACCAGACTCCAAACCACGCGCCGCATCGGGAAATCCTTTTTCGCGAGGACCCTATCCTAACCTGAAAGTCCGAGCACGTCGTTCATAGAGTAAAGGCCGGGTTTCTGCCCCTGTCCCCAGCGCGCGGCGGCGAGGGCGCCACGGGCGAAGATCATGCGGTCTTCGGCGCGGTGGATCAGCTCGATCCGCTCGAAGGGACCCGCCAGCGTTACGACGTGATCGCCCACCACGGTGCCGCCGCGCAAGGAGGCGAATCCGATCATCCCATCGGGCCGTATGCCGGTCTGGCCGTCGCGCGCGCGGCTCTCATGGTCTTTCAAGGCGATGCCCCTGCCCTGCGCCGCCGCCTCACCCAGAAGCAGCGCGGTGCCGGATGGCGCGTCCACTTTCATGCGGTGATGCATCTCGAGGATTTCGACGTCGAAATTGGGCAGCGCCCGCGCTGCGGCACGAACCAGCGCGGCGAGCAGATTGACGCCCAGACTCATATTTCCCGATTTCACGATCACGGCATGGCGGGCGGATGCGTTCAGGCGCGCGAGGTCTGAATCGGAAAAACCCGTGGTGCCGATGACATGGACAATGCGCGCCTGGGCGGCGAGCTCGGACAACGGCACGCTGGCCGCGGGCGTGGTGAAATCCAACACCGCGTCGGAAGCGGCAAGCGCGGCGAGAGGATCATCGCTCAGCGCTATTCCCACAGCGGGCAGACCCGACAAGACGCCGGCATCCTTGCCCAGCTCCGCATGGCCCGGGCGCTCCAGCGCAAAGGCCAGCCGCATATCCTCGGCTTCGGCCAGCGCGCGAATCAGCGTGCGGCCCATGCGGCCCGACGCTCCGGCGACGGCAATGCGAATGGCAGTCATGACAGCAGAATCATCCTTTGGCGGCCATGCCGTCAAATCTTGGTGTCGAGTCTGCCGCCGGCAGAAGAGGAATCGGCACCATTGCCCGAGCGTGCGCCCTCCGCCTTTGCCACCGTCACCATGGCCGGACGCAACAGCCGCTCGCCGATGGTGTAACCGGGCTGCACAACGGCGACGACGGATCCAGGCTCGACGCCTTTGGCCGGAACTTCTGCGATGGCCTGATGCAAATGGGGATCGAAGCGCAGCCCCTCGGCCGCGATGACCTTCACCCCATGACGCGCCAGCGCCGCCTGGAGCTCCCGCTCGGTGGCCTCAACGCCGTCGAGCACCGCTTTGAGCGAGTCATCGGCTTTGGCGCGCGCCTCGGCGGGCATGGCGGCAAGCGCCCGGCTGAGATTGTCAGCGACGGTGAGAAAATCGCGCGCAAACCGCGTCACGCTATAGGTCCGGGCCTCATCCCGCTCCCGCTCCAACCGCTTCCTGACGTTCTCAACCTCGGCAAGGGCGCGCAACGCGCGGTCCTTCTGGTTGTCCGCTTCGGCCCGAAGTGCAGCGATTTCGCGCATGACATCGTCCTGGCCGTCTCCCTGCCCCATTTCCTCGGGCAAAAGATCATTGTCGTTTTCTGCAGACATGATTCTCCTTAACGCTTCGAAGGGCCGAAGGTCTATGCCAAAAGCCGGCCGACCATGCGGGCTGTATAATCGACCATCGGTACGATGCGCGCATAATTCAATCGCGTGGGACCGATTACGCCGATCACGCCCACAACCTTGCCATTGGTGTCCGCATAGGGGGCCGCCACGATGGAGGACCCCGACAGCGAAAACAATTTGTTTTCCGAGCCGATAAAGACGCGCACGCCCTCGCCCTTACGCGCGAGTTCCAAGAGGCCGATCAAGTCGTTCTTGCGTTCGATATCGTCGAATAGCGTTCGCACGCGCTGCAAATCGCTTTGCGCTTCAATATCTTCCAAGAGGTTCGAGGCGCCCCGCACGATGAGGATCTTATCCCCGGCATCGCTGCCGGTCCGCGGGCGGGCGGACAGCGTGGCCAGCCCTTCGGCGACGATTTGGGCGGTGAGCGAATCGAGCTGCGCGCGCTGCTCTTCGATCTCCTTGAGGATTTCGCTTCGCGCGGCATCAAGGGTGCGCCCCTGAAGCTTGGCGGAAAGGTAATTGGCCGCTTCGCTCAAGGCCGAAGGCGGAAGGCCCAGCGGGGTATCGATCAACCGGTTCTCCACGCTCCCATCTGCGCCAACCAGGATGGCAAGGGCCTTTCCCGGGCTGGTGGCGACGAACTCGATATGTTTCAGCGGCGCTTCCTGTTTTGCCGCCAGCAAAAGGCCGGCGCAGCGGGACAGCCCGGACAGCATGGTCGTGGCTTGAGTCAGAACATCCTCGAACGGCCGTCCTGAGGCAGCAATGCGTTCCTCGATCTGGCTGCGTTCTTCGCTGGTCAGATCGCCGATCTGCAGCATGCCGTCGACAAAGAGCCGCAGCCCCTTTTCGGTGGGTACCCGCCCGGCGCTGGTGTGGGGCGCATATAGCAGGCCCATGCGCTCCAGATCGGCCATGACATTGCGGATCGAGGCGGGGGACAAAGTCAGCGGCAGCCTTTGGGAAAGCGTGCGCGAGCCCACCGGCTCACCCGAGGTGAGATAGGCTTCGACCAGATAGCGGAATATTTCGCGAGGGCGGCCGCCAAGCTCGCTCGCCAGAAGATCGCTCTGTATTGTCAGCGGGGCCCTGGGTTCCATGGACATGTTCTAACCTCATATCCCGGCCAGCGCTCTGTGTTTTGTACTCACCGCCGGAATGGCCCAAAGAGTAAGGTTTGCACCGGGACCGCACGGCCGGTAGGTAAAGACGGCAATCCCCAACTTCAAGAGATGCCATGGGCCTCGTCACCCGCCCCTCTTCCCGCCGTCACGACGAAATGCGCCACGTCAGTTTGGAGCCCGGTGTGCTGAAACACGCCGAAGGCTCCTGCCTGGTCAAATTCGGCGATACCCATGTGCTGTGCACCGCGAGTCTCGAGGATCAGGCGCCCTCCTTTCTGCGCGGCTCGGGCCGCGGCTGGGTAACGGCCGAATACGGCATGCTGCCGCGCGCGACCACGGAGCGCACCAGGCGCGAAGCGGCGGCGGGCAAGCAGAGCGGCCGCACCCAGGAGATCCAGCGGTTGATCGGCCGCTCCCTGCGCGCGGTTACCGCCCTGGACCTCATTGGCGAGCGCCAGATCATCATCGATTGCGACGTCCTGCAGGCCGATGGCGGCACGCGCACCGCGGCGATCACGGGCGGCTTTGTCGCGCTCTACCAGTGCGTCAGCTTCATGACGACAACGCGGCTGATCGCGCGCCACGCCATCAAGGATCATGTCGCGGCGATCTCCTGCGGTATGCATCAGAACGTTGCCGTGCTCGATCTCGATTATGCCGAGGATTCGGGGGCCGGAACGGATGCCAATTTCGTCATCACAGGCGGGGGCGGGCTCGTGGAAGTTCAGGCGACCGCCGAAGGCGTTCCCTTCAGCGAGGCCGAATTCGGCCAATTGCTGGCGCTTGCGCGCAAGGGCACTTCGGAGCTCATGCGCCTGCAGAAGGAGGCGCTGAAGCTGTGATCCGCCTCTTCGCGGGGGATAGGCTTGTCGTCGCCAGCCACAATCAAGGCAAGCTGCGCGAGATCATCGAGCTGCTCGCGCCTTTCGGCATCAAAGCCGTGAGCGCGTCTGAGCGTGGCCTTCCCGAGCCCGAAGAGACCGGGTCCAGTTTCGCCGACAATGCCACATTGAAAGCCGAAGCCGCAGCGAAGGGCGCAGGGCTCCCTGCGCTCGCCGATGATTCGGGATTGTGCGTGCCTGCGCTCGACAATGCGCCCGGCATCTATTCGGCGCGCTGGGCAGGACCATCGAAGGATTTCCGCATCGCGATGCGGCGTGTCGAGGAAGAGTTGCGCGATACCGAGAGTCACGACATGCGCGCTTTTTTCGTCTGCGCTCTGGCGCTGGCCGCGCCGGGCGCGACAACGCAGGCCTTTGAGGGCCGCGTCTACGGCTCGCTGGCGTTTCCGCCGCGTGGCGACAAAGGCTTCGGCTATGATCCGATCTTCGTGCCGGAAGGCTACCGTATGACCTTCGGGGAAATGTCGCCGGCCGACAAACACGCCATGTCGCACCGCGCTCGCGCCTTTGCGAAATTCGTCGCCGCCGCGATTGCTCCGGGTACGGAGCAATGAGCGATTTCGGAATCTATGTGCATTGGCCGTTCTGCGCCGCCAAATGTCCCTATTGCGATTTCAATTCTCACGTCCGCGAGCGTTACGACGAGGGAATTTGGGCGGCCGCAATCACCAAGGAGCTGGCTGCGGTCGCGGCACTGCAGGGCGGACAGCGCCCCGAAGTGACGAGCGTTTTTTTCGGCGGCGGCACGCCATCGCTGATGGGCGGAGCGGCGGTCGCCGGGGTGCTCGATGCCATCGCGGCGCTGTGGTCGGTTTCTGCCGATGCGGAGATTACGCTCGAAGCCAATCCCAACAGCGTCGAGCAGTCCCGTTTCCGCGATTATCGCGCCGCCGGCGTCAACCGGGTGTCCATTGGCGTGCAGTCGCTCGATGATCGGGCGCTGAAAGCATTGGGCCGGTTGCATGGCGTGGATGAAGCCAAAGCGGCTATCCGCCTGGCGCAAGCTTTGTTTCACCGGGTCAGCTTCGACCTCATCTATGCGCGCCC
>DASQIQ010000045.1:0-3366 GCA_035631495.1 Micropepsaceae bacterium | reverse complement strand
TCCAAGCCCGTATCGGCGCAGCACCGATCTTGCCACGGCAACGCCGGTCGCGAAACTCGCCTGCAACAGATAGCCGCCGGTCGGCGCCTCCCAATCCAACATTTCTCCCGCGGCATAGATTCCGGGCAAATCGCGCAGCATCAATGTCTCATCGAGGTCCGAGAAATCCAACCCGCCCGCGGTCGAAATCGCCCGATCAATCGGCCCCGTGCCGGTGAGTGTCAGGGCCACCGATTTGACCCGCGCGGCGAGCGCGTCCGGCTCCGCCGGGAGTGCGATGCCATGGGATTCCCGCATCAGATTGATCGCAAGCGGCGATAGATTTAGCGCCTTGCGCAAAATCTGGGTGGCGGATTGGCCCGGACGCTGCCGTTTCAGTTTTGCGACAATCTGAGCCGGCGAAAGATCGGGCCTAAGGTCGATCTCGAGATTGGCGCGCCCCGCCGCCGCGATTTCGTCGCGCAAGACGGCAGAGAGCGCATAGACCGCCCCGCCTTCGATGCCGTAGCGCGTGATCATGGCATCGCCGCGCGAGCAGCGGCCGGCAAAACCGAGCGCGACGTTCTTGAGCGGCTTGCCTTCGAAGCGGTCGCGGAATGATTGGCTCCAGGCAATGGTGAAGCCACAATTCGCCGGACGGAAAGGGCGGATGCTCACGCCGCGGCGCGCGAGAATCTCCGCCCAGGCGCCATCCGAGCCGAGCTTGGGCCAACTCGCGCCGCCGAGCGCAAGGATTGTGACATCGGCGCGCGCGGTGTTCGTCCCAGCGTTTGCCTCACGAAAGATCAGATTCCCGGACTCATCCCATCCGAGCCATTCGTGCCGTGTGCGCAACCTCACGCCTTGCGCGGAAAGGCGCGCCAGCCACGCCCGCAGCAAGGGGGAGGCTTTCAGGGCTTTGGGAAAGACGCGTCCGCTCGACCCGACGAAAATCTCCTGGCCCAAGCCTTCCGCCCAGGCAATCAGCGCACTGGGTGGAAACGCTTCCAGGATCGACGCGAGCCGGGAAGACGCCGCGCCATAGCGCATGACAAAGCGATCGAAGGTTTCGGAATGGGTAAGGTTGAGTCCACCGCGTCCGGCGATCAGGAGCTTGCGCCCCGGCGTGGGCATGCGTTCATAGACCGTCACGCTGAGTCCGGCGGCGCTCAGAATCTCGGCCGCCATCAATCCGGCGGGGCCGCCCCCGATAATGGCGATGGCCGGCGGTGTGTCCCGGCTCGCGCGTGAATCGGTCATGGTTGGGCTTGGAACGGGTCAAATAACTTCGTCATCATCGTTGCGCTTTGCCGGAAGACCAAGGCGAACTATCGTTGCGTGTCATATTGTCCGAACCTGCCCGAAAGTGATCTTACATGATCGACGAGCCGCCAGATCGCCTCTCCGCAAATGCTGCAAGCCCCCATTACGATGCCGCTCTTCTCGAGCGGGGCGTCGGCATAAGGTTCAACGGCGTTGAGAAGAACAATGTCGATGAATATTGCGTCAGCGAGGGTTGGGTGCGTCTGACGGTCGGCACAACCATGGATCGGGCAGGACGACCCATGACCATCAAACTCAAAGGCAAGGTTGAGCCATATTTCCGCGACAAGGCCTGACGCAGGCCGAGCGTGCTCATTCCATTGTCAGTTGGTGACGCTCCACCACATTGGGGTGGATCAGCCCCGCATGCATGGTCAACAGCACAAGACGGGCATCTGTGCCACGGCCGGACTCGCACGCGGCCGCGAGGCGCATCTCCACCGCCTCGGTTTGAGCCGCGCCATTGGCAGCGGTGAACGCTTGCGGACCCAGCACGCAATATCCCAGTAGTGCGGCCGCGGCGGCACAGGCGCGTTGATCGGGCACGGCACCTCCACCGGCCTCCTTCAACAATTTCGCCGTGGTGAGTTTCACCGCATCGGGAACGGCACGCGGATGCAGGCCCGCCGCACGCAACGCCAAGTCCAGCCGCTCCAATTCCGCGGCGCGGCCGAAAAGTCCGAACAGGCCAAGCATGGCGGAAGAATAACACGCCGGAGAAATCGCGAACATCCGGGGGAACCGGGAGGCGGCGACGGCGTTTGTTCCCATCAGGCCGGGGGCGCGAGCAGAGGGCGGGGAATCCTGCGACTTCGAATTTCTAGAAGTTGAATCGCATCGGTGGGAATAGTCAGGAGTTGGGATGCGTCCCCAGGTTTACGCGACCAGTCATGCGACAAAAATCGAAATCCGGCCTTTGACGTCGATCCGTGGCATCGCCGCCATGGCGGTCGTCCTGTATCATTTTCAAGGCAATTTTTCCGAGAAATTCTATCTCGACAACGTGACGTTGCTGTTTTCCCGCGGCTATCTCTGGGTGGATTTCTTTTTCCTCTTGAGCGGATTCATCCTCAGCCACGTGCACGCCGACGAGTTCATTCATGGCCCGGCGCCGTATCGGACATTTTTGTTGAAACGCATCGCGCGCGTGTATCCGCTGCATGTGTTTACGCTCTTCGTGCTGTTGCTCCCGGTCTTCTGGCCCACGGCCCAGGCGATGAAAGATACCCGAACGGTTTCTTCGTTCGTGAGCAATCTGCTGATGGTGCACGCTTGGGGACTCACGGACAATCTATCGTGGAATTATCCTTCGTGGTCCATTAGCGATGAATGGGCAGCCTATTTGCTGTTTCCCCTGATCGTGGCGTTTTTCTATCGCGCGCCTCTCGCACTGGTAACGGCTGTTGCTGTGTTTGCCATATTCAGCCTGGACTGGTTGACGAATTTAGGGCCGCCGGAACACAGATTTGATTTCGGCGTGAATGCGAGCTGGACGCGGTGTCTTGTCGAATTCTCCTCCGGTGTTGTGATCTACCGCATATTCAAGATGCGGCCGCGCATCATGCGCTCGGATTTCGCTTTTGCCGTACTCGCGGCCGGAGTTCTCGTCGCGATGCACTTCGGTGTGCCCGACATTCCGATTGTGTTTCTGTTCTGCGGCCTGCTATGCGCCACGGCGCTGAATGACGGAACAGCCAAACGGCTTCTTTCATTGCAGCCGGTCTATTATCTGGGCGCCATTTCCTATTCGATCTATATGACCCAGGCTCTTGTGCAATTGGGTATTCTGGACAAGGCGCCTTTCCGGAGGTTCGTCGCCGGTCTCTCGCCACAGGCGGCATTGGTGGTTTACGTGCTCTCCTGCGCCAGCGTCATCGCCGTTGCGAGTGTCAGCTATTTCTTTGTGGAGGTGCCCGGCCGGTCTTTGGTGAGATGGACCTCCCGGCGCCTGCTGATGAATCCCCGCCAGGCTTGATAGGCGCATCGGCTGGGCAAGCGCGCGTGTTGGCCCCGCCGGGCTAAGGATTTCCTGCGCCCCCCTTCCGGGCGAGCTCCCAATAATGC
>DASQIQ010000044.1:0-7624 GCA_035631495.1 Micropepsaceae bacterium | reverse complement strand
GAGGGTCAGACTTAGCTGCATCTGCCAAAGGCATTTCGGAAATCGACGGCGATTATCTCCGGGTGACTATCCCTGACTGGCTCGCCGATAAACTTGGGATTCGGGAAGGCACGGTTGTAGACGTGCACAACACCGGCGGTAAGTTCAATATTCTTCCGGCGGAGCATCCTCCGACAACCTAGAGTGGCCTATTTTAATCCGCGAGTGGCCTTAATCCGCCGGCAACCAGCCCCGCCGGGCCTTGCCGTAGGCCTAATCTTTGCCTAAATTGCCAGACTCCCTGCCCCAAAAGAGGACCGGATGGCGCGCGTTACCGTTGAAGATTGTGTCGACAAAATATCAAACCGTTTCGACCTCGTATTGCTCGCCGCTCACCGCGGCCGGCAGCTATCGGGGGGTGCCGAAACCCTGGTCGACCGGGACCGGGACAAGAATCCCGTGGTCGCGTTGCGCGAGATATCCGTCAAAGCCCTCAAGGCCGATGAGCTGCGGGAAGATTTTATCAAGAGCCTGCAGCGTCATGCCGAGGTCGACGAGCCCGAAGCCGCCCAGCCGGTCGAGGAAACGGCCAACGAAGATATGCTGCATCGCCAGCTTACCGAAGAGGAGCTCCTCAGGGCGCTCACCTCGGAAGCCCAGCGCCGGGCCGAGCCGCAACCCGAGGACCCCGGGGATTACGAGGAATAGACCGGCAATCAGAGCTCGGAAACCGGACAAGCGAACCGCTTCTCCGAAATCCGTTGGCTTTTTCTTGATGTCCGGCAGGGCCGGGGTGGCGCCATGACCACCAAGCGCAACCGGCTCATGCGGCAGACCGCGCTGGTCGAACGCGTGCGCGCCTATGATCCGGGTGCGGACGAGTCCGTTCTCAACAAAGCCTATGTCTTCGCCATGCAGGCCCATGGCCCGCAGAGACGCGCCTCGGGCGATCCTTACTTCTCCCACCCGCTGGAAGTCGCCGGCATTCTCACCGATCTGAAACTCGACACCGCGACCATCGCCACCGCCCTGCTGCACGACACGGTGGAAGACACCACCGCCACGATCGAGGACATCGAGAGCAATTTCGGATCCGAGATTGCCGGCCTCGTCGATGGCGTGACGAAGCTTTCGCAACTGGAGCTCTTTTCCGAGCGCACCAAGCAGGCCGAGAATTTCCGCAAATTGATGCTGGCGATGTCCAACGACATCCGTGTGCTGTTGGTCAAGCTCGCCGACCGCCTGCACAATATGCGCACGCTCGCGCATCTGAAGAGTCCGGAGGCGCGTCAGCGCATTGCGCAGGAGACCATCGAAATCTACGCGCCCCTGGCGGGCCGCATCGGCATGCAGAATATCCGCGAGGAGCTGGAAGACTTAGCCTTTGCGGCGCTCGACCCGGAAGCGCGCGAATCGATCGTGCGGCGCATGGAGCAGCTTGACGCCCAATCCCATGCGCGCATCGCGCGCATTTCGGACGAGATCAAGCGCAAGCTCGCCGAGAGCGGCATCGAGGCCTGGGTACAGGGGCGCGCCAAACGTCCCTATTCGATCTGGCGCAAGCTGAAGGACAAGAAAATCAATTTCGAACAGCTCTCCGACGTGTTCGGGTTCCGCGCCGTGGTGGGATCGGTCGAGGATTGCTACCGCGCGCTCGGCGTGCTCCACCGCGCCTGGCGCATGGTTCCCGAACGCTTCAAGGATTTCATCTCGCTGCCCAAATCCAACGGTTATCGCTCCATCCACACCACGGTCATGGGGCCCGAGAACCAGCGCGTCGAAGTGCAGATCCGCACCCAGGAAATGCATGAAGTGGCGGAGCGCGGCGTTGCCGCCCATTGGCGCTATCGGGAGAAGATCGACGAGAACGATCCCACCGCCATGCGCGCCTATGAATGGCTGCGCGACATGGTGGATCTGCTCGAACGCGGCGAGAGCCCCGAAGAGTTCTACGAACATTCCAAGCTAAGCCTCTATCAGGATCAGGTCTTCTGCTTCACGCCCAAGGGCAATCTGATTGCTCTGCCGCGTGGCGCCACGCCCATCGATTTCGCTTATTTCGTGCATACCGATGTCGGCAACACGGCGGTCGGCGCGAAGGTGAACGGCGTGCATACTCCGCTCCACACGCCGCTCAAGAATGGCGATCAGGTCGAGATCATCTGCTCGCGCGAGCAAACGCCATCCCCGCTATGGGAGCGCTTCGTGGTCACGGGCCGCGCGCGGGCCGAAATCCGCCGCTACCTTCGCCATGCCCAGCGCGATCAGCATGTGGCGCTGGGCCGCAAGATTCTCGCCAAAATCTTCAGCGACGCGGGCTTCGAGCTGACCGACAAGGCGGTCGAAGGCGTGCTGCGGAAGCTGCGCCTATCCAAAGCCGAGGATGTCTATGCCGATATTGGGCGGGGCGCGCTCCGGGCCGACGAAGTGCTGCAGGCGGTCTATCCTGAGCTCAAGTCCGATCCCAAGCGCAAGCGCGCCGCCTATTTCCAAGCCAACTCCAACAGCGTTTCGATTGCCGGGTTGACGGAAGGCATCGGCTATCGTCTCGGCGGCTGCTGTCATCCCATTCCCGGCGATCGCATTATCGGTCTGATGGTTCCCGGCTCTGGCTGTGTCATCCATTCGGTGGATTGCGAAGTGCTGGATCGCCATCAGGACAGCATGGCCGATTGGATCGACGTTCGCTGGAAGGATTATGCCGGCGCGTTCTCGGTCGCCCGCATCATGGTCCGGGTGAAGAACACGGCCGGCGCACTGGCCTCGATCGCCAATGTCATCGGCCAGAACGGCGCCAACATCTCGAATCTGAAGATTTCCAACCGCAATCCGCTTTATTTCGAGTTCCAGGTCGATGTGGAGGTGCGCGACGCGGCGCATCTGGAAAATCTCATCCGCGCCCTGAAAGTCGATCCGACCGTCGAGGCCGTGGAGCGGGTGCGCGGCCTGGATACGGATGGCGAAGGCGCCCATGTGTCGGTCGCTGAAACCCAGGGTCTGCTGCCCTTCGAACATGCAAGACATTGAGAGCAGCCACCCTGCCTCTCCCCTCGCGTGGGATGGAGGCGGCCAATGACCCGACTGCGTCTTGGGGTGAACATCGATCACGTCGCGACCATCCGCAATGCGCGCGGCGGCCCGCATCCCGATCCCGTTCGCGCCGCGAAACTGGCGATGGCCGCAGGCGCGGACGGCATCACCGCGCATTTGCGCGAAGACCGCCGCCATATCAATGACGAGGATCTTGCGTCTCTCCTGCGCGAAAAATTGCCGCTGAACCTGGAGATGGCCGCCACCGATGAGATGCTGTCGATTGCGCTTCGCACGCGGCCCCATGCGTGCTGCATCGTGCCCGAGCGCCGCGAAGAGCGCACCACGGAAGGGGGGCTCGATGCAGCCGGTGCCCATAATCGCCTCAAGCCGATGGTAGCCGCCCTCAAACAGGCGGGCATTTTAGTGACTCTTTTCATCGAAGCGGACCCGCGCCAAGTTCAAGCCGCGCGCTCCCTCGATGTGCCGGTCGTGGAACTGCACACGGGCGCCTATCATGACGCAGGCCTGGCAGGGGATCGGGCAGGGGTGGCGCGCCAGCTCGAAGCGCTACGCGAGGGCGCGCGCCAAGCCGCGTCCTTGGGTCTTGAGGTGCACGCCGGACACGGGCTGACCTATGCCAATGTCGGAGCCATCGCCGCGATCCCCGAGATCGTCGAATTACAGATTGGTCATTTTCTGATTGGGGAAGCGGTTTTCGCGGGCCTCGAAACGGTGGTTAAGCATATGCGTGCGACGATGGACCAGGCGAGGGGGACGTCATGATCATCGGCTTGGGCAGCGATCTCATCGACATCAGGCGCGTCGAGAAGAGCCTGGACCGCTATGGGCCGCGCTTTATCGAACGCATTTTCACCGACGTCGAACAGAGAAAATCCGAGCGCCGCGCGGCCCGGGCGGCCAGCTATGCCAAGCGTTTTGCCGCCAAGGAGGCCTGCGCCAAGGCGTTGGGAACGGGGTTAAGAGCCGGCGTGTTTTGGCGCGATATGGGGGTGGTCAACCTGCCTAGCGGTCAGCCGACCATGAAACTCACGAAAGGTGCCGCCAAAAGGCTTGCCGAAATCACGCCGAAAGGCATGACCGCGCACATCAATTTGACCATTACCGATGATTACCCCTTGGCACAGGCAATTGTGATCATTACGGCTGTGGCGGAAGCGCCGCAGAGCAAAGAGAATTCATGAACACTATATAGATGGTAGCCGCGCCGCTCTTGACGCATGTCAACCGCTCCGCTTCCGTGGCACAACGTCCGGAAGACAAAAGAAAAAGGCCAGCCTATATGGCTCCTGAAGACCTCAATCAGACCGCCGCTGGGATCCCTCCCGCGGGCGCCGCCGGCAAGCCGGCCAAGAAGCAGGAATCCTGGCTGGAGGTGGTGAAGACCATCGTCTACGCGCTGCTGATCGCCGGCGTGATCCGCTCTTTCATCTTTCAGCCTTTCAACATCCCATCGGGTTCGATGGAGGGCACCCTTCAGGTCGGCGACTATCTGTTCGTTTCCAAGGCGGCCTATGGCTATAGCCGCTATTCCTTCCCCTTCGGGATACTGCCGTTCTCGGGCCGCTTCTTCGCTTCGACGCCGACCCGCGGCGATGTCGTGGTGTTCAAGTTCCCCGGCGACAACTCGACCGACTACATCAAGCGCCTGATCGGCTTGCCGGGCGACCGCATCCAGATGAAGGACGGCGTGCTCTACATCAACGACAAGGCGGTGCCCAAAGTTAAGGTCGACGACTATGTCGAGGATTTCGGCGGCACGCCGCATCACGTCCCGCAATTTCGCGAAACCCTTCCCAATGGCGCGAGCTACAACGTGCTTGATCGCGATCCGCAGGGCGACCTCGACAATACGCAGGTGTTCGTGGTGCCCGAGGGCCATTATTTCATGATGGGCGACAATCGCGACAATTCCGCCGACAGCCGCGCCAACGTGGGCTATGTTCCGTTCGAGAATTTCGTCGGCAAAGCGGAAATCATCTTTTTCTCCACCAATGGCAGCGCGCATTTCTGGTAAGTCTGGAATTGGCCGTTAGCCATCCGCTACGGCCGGCTCGGCAAGGTCGTCTACTAAGAAGATCTATCCTCTCCAGGGCGTTCCGAGAGATGCCATTCCATCGCTAGTCCACAACGTCAAGCTTGGGGGGCCGGCATGACAGATGGAATGGTGACAGCAGAGAATCTGCCGTGGAGAGATCTCCTTTTTTCTTTCCGAGGTAGGGTCTCCCGCCGAATTTTCGTCACGCGCTGCATGTTTGCGTATATCTGTACAGGCGCGTTGATTACCCTCGCTCTGTTCATTGTCATCCAAGGCATAGAAGCATCGCGGGGCGGTGCTCCCTTTGGCCCCTGGATTACAGTCGCGGCGGCCCTTTTCACCGTGGCATTCTTTGCCCTGCTGATATGGATGAACCTAGCGACAACGGCGAAGCGTCTTCATGATCGTGGCCGTTCCGGCTGGCTCACTCTGCTGTTGCTAGTCCCGCTAGTAAATTTCTGGATATCGCTGGAAACCTTTTTTCTTGGTGGTAAGACGGAAGCGAACAAGTTCGGTCCTCCGAGTTCCGCCGGAGCTGAGAAACTCATCTTTGTGATCTGTCTTGGGATCGTGGCGATCGTTTTGGAATCCTACTTCGTGCCTATTGTGGCGCGCTCGTTTGTCATACAGACCTTCGATATCCCCTCGGGAGCGCAGGAGCCAACTCTATTGGTGGGTGACTATTTTTTCGTGTCGAAGAGTTCTTACGGTTACAGTCGATATTCCTTTCCCATGGGTGTTATTCCCATTTCAGGTCGATGGTTTGCCTCCCCGCCGAAGTATGGCGATATGCTCGTGTTTAAGTTCCCCGGCGATAACACGACCGATTATATCAAGCGTTTGGTTGGTTTGCCGGGCGATCGCATCCAGATGAGGGACGGCGTGCTTTATATCAACGATAAGGCCGTGCCGAAGATTCGCGTCGCCGACTATGTCGAGGATTTGGGCGGCATGCCCCATCACGTGCCGCAATATCGGGAAACGCTGCCCAATGGCGCGAGCTACAACGTGCTTGATCGCGATCCACAGGGCGACCTCGACAATACGCAAGTGTTCGTGGTGCCCGAGGGCCATTATTTCATGCTGGGCGACAACCGCGATAATTCCGCCGACAGCCGCGTCAACGTGGGCTATGTTCCGTTCGAGAATTTTGTCGGCAAAGCGGAGTTTCTTTTCTTTTCAACAAATGGCAAAGCGCGACTCTGGGAAATCTGGAAATGGTCGACTGCTATCCGCTACGATCGGATCGGCCACGTCATCTACTGACCTGGCCGCGCTCGAAGAACGGCTCGGCCATCATTTTCGCGATTCCGGACTTCTCAAGCTCGCGCTGTCCCATGCCAGCATCGGCGCGGCGTCGAACGAGAGGCTGGAATTTCTCGGCGACCGGGTGCTTGGCTTGATTGTGGCCGAACGGCTCCATGCCGATTTTCCGGGCGAGCCGGAAGGTGGTTTGGCGGTGCGGTTGAATGCGCTGGTGCGCCGCGAAGCTTGCGCGAAAGCGGGCGAGGCGACCGGCCTCGCGCCCTATCTGATCATGGCGTCGTCGGAATCCGGAAGCGGTGGGCGGCGCAAGAGCGCCATCCTCGCCGGCGCCTGCGAGGCGGTGATTGCCGCGATCTATCTGGACGGTGGCTTGGAAGCGGCCCGCCGCTTCGTCTTGCGTTATTGGCAGGAATTGTTCGCGTCGTTGAAAACGGAATTGCGCGATGCCAAGACGACGCTGCAGGAATGGGCGCAGGATGGCGCGCGCACTGAGAAGACTCAGCCGGTCTATGCTGTGAAGCAGCGGATGGGTCCGGACCATGCTCCGGTCTTTACGGTGGAGGTTAGTATCCCCGGCCAGCAATCCGAACAGGGTGAAGGCTCGACCAAGCGGGACGCCGAGCAGGATGCGGCGCACCGCATGTTGTTGCGGCTCGGCCTGTGGAAGGAATGAACAAAGTGAAGACGCGTTGCGGTTTTGTGGCCGTTCTGGGTGCGCCCAATGCGGGCAAGTCGACGCTGGTCAATGCGCTGGTCGGCCAGAAGGTCTCCATCGTCACCCAGAAGGTTCAGACCACACGCATTCCGGTGCGCGGCATCGCCATGCGCGGCGATGTACAGATCGTGTTTGTCGACACGCCGGGAATCTTCGCTCCCAGACGGCGGCTCGACCGCGCCATGGTGAAGGCGGCGTGGGGCGGGGCGGCCGATGCCGATGCCATTTTCGTCATGGCGGATGCGCCGGAACTGTCTGCCAACCCGAATGGGCTCGCAGCGGGCGACACCGAACGCATCATCGAAGGGCTGAAACAGGCGGGCCGGCGCGCCGCTCTTGTACTGAACAAGATCGATGCGATGCGGCGCGATGCGCTGCTGCCTTTGGCCGACCGGCTGCAAAAGTCGGGCGTCTTCGATCGCACCTTCATGATCTCGGCGACCAAGGGCGATGGGCTTGCAGAGTTGCTCGATTATGCAGCCGGCTTCATGCCCGAGGGCCCATTTCTTTATCCCGAAGATCAGGTCGCCGATATTCCCTCGCGCCTGCTTGCCGCCGAGATCACCCGCGAAAAG